>JBBRGP010000241.1:0-4467 GCA_038224105.1 Desulfobulbales bacterium
TTGCTCAATCAGCAAGATGGTCAAGCCCTCATCATGCAATTGCTGGATGATATCAAATACGGTTTGCACCATCTTCGGAGCGAGTCCCAGGGACGGCTCGTCGAGAAGAAGCAGTTTTGGGCGGGCCATGAGGCCCCTGGCAATGGCAAGCATCTGCTGTTCTCCGCCGGAAAGGGCGCCGGCGAGCATATTACAGCGTTCCTTCAGTATCGGAAAACGATCCTCCATCCGGGCCACGTCGCGCAGCGCTTCCCGATGAGGTCGCCTATATCCGCCAAGTTCCAGATTTTCCCGAACCGTCATGCCGGCGAGGATCTGTCGGCCCTCGGGCACCTGCACCACCCCTTCCGACACTCGTTTATAGGCGCTCATCCGGGTGATGTCCAGACCTTTAAAGAGGATTCGCCCGGACTGCGCCGGGATGACGCCGCTGATGGTGTTGAGGATGGTCGTTTTTCCGGCGCCGTTGGGGCCGATCAGGGTCTCAATTGCCCCCTCTTTGATCGTAAAAGAAATGCCTCGCACAGCTTCCATGGGACCAAAGGCTACCGTCAGAACGGCGATTTAAAGCAAATTTTTCACTCACTCCCAGGTAGGCTTCGATAACTTCCGGGTGGTGGCTTACCTGTTCCGGGTCGCCGGTGATCAGAGTGCAACCGAAGTTGAGCACGGTGATTCTTGAACAGAGTCCCATGACAAAGGACATATTGTGTTCAATGAGGAGGATGGTCATGCCTTCCTCCGCCAGGGAGCGGATTAGGCCCCCAACTTCCTGGACCTCCTTCCGCCGCATCCCGGCTACCGGTTCATCAAGGAGTAAGAGACGAGGGCGCGAGGCGAGCGCCCTTGCCATTTCCAGACGTCTCCGTTCACCATAGGAGAGGGCCTTGGCCTGAAAACGAGCCTTGGCTTCGATCCCGACTCGCGCAAGGCATGCCATGGCCTGCCGACGGTACTCTTTTTCCTCGCGCCTCGCCGAAGGTAGGCAGAACAGTCTAGGGAAAAATGGCCGGGGAGCCACCAGGTGTTGGCCGGCAATCACATTTTCAAGACAGGTCATCGCCGGAAAAAGGCGGATATTCTGAAAGGTCCGAGCCATACCCCTGGCCGCGAGCTCATGGGCGGGGAGGGTGTGGACTGGCCGGTCATCGAAGAACACCTCTCCGGAAGTGGGCGCGATGATGCTGCTCAACACATTGATAAGGGTTGTTTTGCCGGCCCCGTTGGGACCAATGAGTCCGTGGACTTCGCCCTTCTCGACCGAAAGGGACACCCCGTCAAGGGCCTTTACCCCCCCGAAGGCGCGGGTTACATCTTTCACTTGCAGCAGCATGGTCTATGCTTCCTCCGATATGGCAGCGGCTGATTCCTTCGGGTTATTGCCGGTTCGCCTGAAGATTGAAATCAGGCCATTGGGGAGAAAGAGGATGACGAGCAGCAGGATAAGACCGTTGACCGCCATGCGAATGGGACCCGCAGTAATACCGGTTCCCCTAAGGATCTCGGGCAAGGCGGTGAGCAGCACGGCACCGAGGACGGGCCCATACCAGGAACGGGTGCCGCCAACGATATTGAAGATCAGGAGATCGACGGCCACCGAAAACCCGAATTCCCTCGGGGTGATGAGATAATTGAGATGAGCGTAGAGAGCACCGGCGAATCCGGCGAGCATAGCCCCCAAGACAAAGGCCAGGGTTTTATAATAGGTGGTGTCGATGCCCATCGTTTTGGCGGCGGTTTCGTCTTCCCTGATGCTTTCAAAACACCAACCAAGACGGGAATAACGCATTTTCGCAATGCCGTAGCCGACCACCGCCAGAGCGAGATAAATGCCCCAGGTTTTGGTATGATTGGGTATGCCGACGAGGCCTTGAGCGCCGCCGGTGATATCGAGATTGAGGACGGTGATGCGGACCACTTCGCCAAAGGCCAAGGTGGCTATGGCTAAGAATACCCCACGAAGCCGCAGGACCGGAAGGCCGATCAGCAGGCCGACCACCCCGGACAGTACCGAACCGGCCACCAGCGACAGCAGGAAAGGCACACCCAGTTTCATGGTCAATATTCCCGCGGTATAACCGCCGATACCTGCAAAGGCGGCACTTCCCAGAGACAGTTGGCCCGCGGCCAGGGTCAGGTAGAGACTGAGGGCGAGAATGGCGTTGATACCGATAAAATTAACAAGACTGCCGTAAATTGCAAAAAACTGGGCCAGAGCTTCCACCGGATCATGCCTCCCGAAGCTTCTTTCGTCCAAGCAGGCCGGAGGGGCGTAGTACTAAAACCGTGAAGAGGACGGTGAAGGCCACGGCGTCCCGCAGGTTTGAGGTTCCGGTGATGGCCACGGTCAAGACCTCGGAGAGCCCGAAGGCGAGACCCCCGAGGATTGCCCCCGGAATGCTGCCCATGCCGCCGAGGATGATGACGGCGAGACCCTTCAGCTCGATGGAGCGCCCCATGTCCGGCGAAAGAGAGTCGAAATAGAGGCCGAAAAGGATGCCCGCGGCCCCACCCAGGGCCGAAGAAATAAAGAAGGTAAAGGCAATGATGCCATCGACATGGATACCCAAAAGTCTTGCGGTACGATCATTTTCCGCCACGGCACGGATGGCTTTACCCACCCGTGCCCGGTTCAAAAACTGGGTAAGCGCGAACATCAGAAGAATCGAGATCGCGACAATTTCTACCTGCAGGGAGGTAATGGAAAGCCCTTCCCAGCGCCAGACGGTCACTGACACGGTGCCTGCCGGGAAGCGCACGGTGCGTGCCCCGAAGAGACCGAGGGCGGCGCTCTCGAAGATAATGGCCATGGCAATACTTGAAATCATTCCGGAAAAATTCGAATCGGCGCGCTGTCGCAATGGCGCAAAGGCAACTTGGTCTAAAACCAGACCAAGAAGACCACAGATCAGCACAGCCGCCGGGAAGGCTATCCAGAGGGACAGCCCCCATGCTTCCACAAGCCATAGGGCAATGAGACCGCCCAGGGTGAAGACAGCGGCATGGGCCAGGTTGAGGATGTCCAGCACCCCGAAAACCAGGGTATATCCCACCGCAAACAGTCCATAGACGCTGCCGATGAAAAGGCCGTTGACCAGTTGCTGCGCGAGAAGATCCATTACTGGAACATCCTTTTTGCCATGTTATTCAACAACCGTGAATTTCCCGCCTTTGACGATCTGCACCACGGGGACATGGTCGGCGTCACGTTCGGCGGTGAAGGAGAAATTTCCGAGCACCGTGTCAAGCCCTTTCAGTTGCAGGAGAGCATCGCGGATAGCCTTATAGTCCGTTGTTGAGCCGGCCTTTTTGATGGCTTCATAGGCAATATAGACACCGGCGTAGGCCTGGGCGGCGAACTGGTCAGGTGCGCCGCCATTTTTGGCGGTGAAGGCCGCAACAAATTTGCTGTTCGCCGGCAGGGTCGAAGAGGCATTCCAGGCTGCCCCCATCATGACGCCTTCTGCCGCCTCTCCGGCATTTTTAATCAGAGCGGGTGAATTGAAGCCGTTGCCGCCGATGATTGGAATAGTGGCGGCGATACCCAGCTGACGTGCCTGGCTGACAATACCTGAGGCCTCTTCCACCAGGGCGGACACGATTATTGCATCAGGATTTTTTCCTTTAATCTGCGTGAGTTGAGGAGAAAAATCGCGATCACCTTTGGCAAAGGATTGTTCCGTCAAGATCTCTATACCCGCGTCGGTCAGGGTCTTTTTGAAGACCTCATATCCTCCCTTGGTGAAGGCGTCGTCATTGCCGTAAAAAAGAGCCACTTTCTTAACCCCGAATTTTTCCTTGGCAACCTTAATGGTATTGGGGATGACCACCGTCTCGGTCAGGGAGTTGCGGAAGATGAAATCACCGATTTCGGTAATACCTTTTGCCGTGTTGCTGATGCCGAGGACAGGGACTCCCGCGGTCTGGGCAATACGGTCTGCTACCTGAGCAGTATTGCTGAGTGTAGGTCCGATGATCAGAGAGACCTTATCGGCGTTTATAAATTTATTGAAAATACTGATTCCCTGCTGAGGCAGGCTGGCATCGTCTTCAAAAATCGGAAGAATTTTTAACCCGTCGGTACCCGCGGCGGCATTGATCTCATCGATAGCCAGTTGGGCACCTTTTGTTTGGGTAGCGCCATATGAGGCCGCACCCCCGGTCATACTGAGAGCGAATCCGATCTTTGTTTCCATGGCCGCGGCGAAGACCTGCGCACACAGATTTCCGGAAAGAAAACAAAGAGCCAAGAAGAGGGTAACAACAAGCCGCTTTAGACGTCGAACATTGTGCATAAATTCCTCCATAAATGAGTGAAAAAAAATAATAAAAAATGCGTCAACCTCTGAAGTCTTTTGTCACCTGCGATATATCATTGCGATATTTCAAAGTCAAGCAATCAAGTCGCAGGCAAACACCCTGGGACTGGCGTTTGGCACGGGTCAGAAGTGGTTCTTCTACAGGCAG
>JBBRGP010000242.1:0-4460 GCA_038224105.1 Desulfobulbales bacterium
GACCCAATGGGGAAACGATCCTCGAGAAGGAGATCCCGGCGGAAATGCAGGCCGAGGCCAACGAGAAGCGGGAGGCCCTGCTCGAAGAGATCTCGATGTTCTCCGAGGAACTGATGGAAGCCTTGCTCGAGGGTGGGGAAATCAAGGAGCAGCTCATTTTTGACGCCGTGCGCACAGGCACCCTGGCCCTTGAATTCACCCCGGTACTGATGGGTTCGGCTTATAAAAACAAGGGTGTACAGCTTCTTCTCGACGCGGTGGAGAGGTATCTCCCGTGTCCGACCGACGTCACCAACATGGCTCTCGACCTGAAGAACGGCGAGAAGGAATTCGCTGTCACCAACAATCCCGACGATCCCCTCATCATGCTGGCTTTCAAGCTTGAAGACGGGCGCTACGGCCAGCTGACTTATACCCGCACCTATCAGGGAAAACTGGCCAAAGGGGATACCGTCTATAACAGCAGAACCGGGAAAAAGACCAAAATCGGCCGGCTTTGCCGGATGCACTCCAACGAGATGGAGGAGATCGATGCCTGCGGCTCCGGCGATATAGTCGCCCTCTTCGGTGTCGATTGCGCTTCCGGGGATACCTTTACCTCGGAAGATATCAGCTGTTCGATGACCTCCATGCATATCCCCGAACCGGTAATTTCCCTGGCGGTTATTCCCAAGGATAATAAAGCGCAAATCAACATGTCCAAGGCGCTTAACCGGTTCACCAAGGAAGATCCGACTTTTAAGACTTATGTCGATCATGAGACCGGTGAGACCATCATCTCCGGCATGGGCGAACTGCACCTCGAGGTGTACGTCGAGCGGATGAAACGGGAATATAACGCTCTGGTCGAGGTTGGTGCCCCCCAGGTTGCCTATCGCGAGACCATTTCCCAGCGTGCCAACTTCAGCTATACCCATAAGAAGCAGACCGGCGGCTCCGGTCAGTTCGGAAGGGTGGCGGGCTATATGGAACCGATGGAGGAAGGTGATTACGAATTCGTCGACAGCATCGTCGGCGGCGTTATTCCCCGTGAATTTATCAGCTCCTGCGACAAGGGCTTTAAGAAAAGTCTCGAAAAAGGCTCGCTCTGCGGGGCGGCCATCACCGGGGTGCGCTGCGTCATCAATGATGGCGCCTACCATGCCGTCGACTCCTCCGATATTGCCTTTCAGCTGGCCGCCATCGGCGCCTTCAAGGAGGGCTATCTCAAGGCCAAACCGATCATTCTCGAACCGATCATGAAGGTGGCCGTCGAGGGACCGACCGAGTTCCAGGGATCGGTCATGGGCTCCATCAATCAGCGCCGCGGGATGATCATCGGCACGACCGAGGAGGGCGCCTATTCGGTCGTGGAGGCGGAAGTACCTCTTTCCGAGATGTTCGGTTATTCCACCGCTCTCCGCTCGCTGACCCAGGGGAAAGCAGAATTTACCATGGAGTTTGCTAACTTCAAACCGGTGCCAAAGGGTGTAAGCGAGCAGCTGATGAAGGCCCATCAAGAAGAGCGCAAGAACGCTTGATATAGACCACGTAACGGATTACAATAAGAAAAATTTGACCACCAACCAGGTGGACCGGTCTGCTCCCCGCATGGTCGATGCGCGCGGATGAGGAATCGAAAAAGGTGAACTGCCATGGGAAATAACGAACTGATAGTGAACAATCCCCTTCGGGCTCTCGGGCTGGAGGATAAATCGGGCGGTGGCATCCAGGCCATGATGGGGTTGGTAATGGCCAGGGCTGGGCTCGGTAAGACGGCGATTCTTGTGCAATTTGCCCTGGATTGCATGCTGCTGGGCAATAAGGTGCTGCATGTCTCGATCGGTGAGGGGGTCGACAAAACCCGAACCTGGTATGACGACATCCTCTCGTTGCTGACCGAAGGGGAGAAAATCGGATCGATCCCGGCGATCATGAAGAACCGGATGATCATGACCTTCAAGGAGAGCTCGTTCAGCAAGGCGCTGCTCGAAGAGCGGTTGGATGATCTGGTCAAACAGAATATCTATAAACCGGAATGTCTGATCATTGACGGCTACGACTTCGCCAACAATGATAAGGAGTCGTTGGAGGGTTTGCGCAATTTCATGAATGAGCGCGGCCTGAAGATGATCTGGTTTTCAGCGGTGAGCCACCGTGATGACAAACGGGTCAGCCTGGACGGTGTGCCCGCCCCCTGCCATGAGGTCGACAGCCTGTTTGAGACGGTACTGCTGATCAAGCCGGTCGGCGATGCGATGAAACTGGAAATCTTGAAATGCGATTCCTGTAAGCTGGATCCGGGCACCATTCTGATGCTCGACCCCTCGACGATGCTGATCAAAAAGGTCTGACACAGCCGGATGGCCGGAGGCGGCCCAGAGACTCGATTTATCAATGAAAAGCGGGATGTCGGCAAGGCATCCCGCTTTTTTTTATGACCGGCTGCTAATGCGCTGGCCGCAATACCAGGAAGATCCGGTACTGAGGATGGCGGGATGTCGGCAGCGCTGTCCGGAAGGAGGTGGGGGAAATGCAGTTCAGACCATGTATTGATCTCCATGGCGGAGTGGTAAAACAAATCGTCGGCTCGACCCTGAACGATGCCGACCCGGGAGCGGTGCGGACCAATTTTATCGCCGACCAATCGCCGGCCTGGTTCGCCGAACTCTATCGGGCGGACAACCTGACCGGCGGGCATATCATCAAACTGGGACCGGGTAACGACCAAGCGGCCGAGGAGGCCCTAGGTGCCTGGCCGGGCGGGATGCAGCTCGGCGGCGGAATAACCGCCGAGAACGCCGGGCAGTGGCTGGACCGGGGGGCATCCCATGTCATCGTTACCTCGTACGTGTTCACGGCCGGGCGGATCGATAGCGACCGGCTCGACAAATTGGTGAAGGCGGTGGGCCGGCGTCGGCTGGTCCTTGATCTCAGTTGCCGCAGGAAAAAAGAGCACTATTATATCGTCACCGACCGCTGGCAGAAATTCACAAATGTCGCTATTGGCCCGAAGATATTGAAAAAACTTGCAAGGTATTGTGATGAATTTCTCATCCACGCCACCGACGTCGAGGGCAAATGTTCGGGCATCGAGATCCCGCTCGTTGAAAACCTGGCACTCTGGACACCGCTGCCCACTACCTATGCCGGCGGCATCAGGGATCATCTGGACCTCCAGTTGCTTCGCGAGGCCGGTAAAGGCCGACTGGACTATACCGTCGGCAGCGCCCTCGACATCTTCGGCGGTAAGAGTCTCAGCTACCGCGAGGCCGTCGACTTTTGCCGTCCCATGGCATGAATATCCGAGAAGGGTGTGGGCAAGCTGCGGCCGGGCGGGTTAAGGCCTTGACCTTGCAGTAATCTTCCGATACAATACCTGAGCAGGACTTAGACGTGAATATTATTGGTTAACCATTTGGATATTCAGGGAATACACTGTGTCACAGAAGGAACGACAGCGCCGGGATATTGAAAAATTCATCCAAAAAATGCCGAGCCTGTCAACTACCGTCGGCAAAGTTTTGGAGATCTGCAGCCGCACCGATGCCTCTCCCAACGAGCTGAATAAGGTAATCTCCCTCGATCCGGTACTTACCGGACAGGTCTTGAAACTGATCAATTCGGCCTATTATTCGCTGGTCAACCGAGTGACCTCCCTGACCCGGGCGATCACCATGCTCGGCATGAATACCGTGAAAAACATGGCCCTCAGCACCGCGATTATCCGTACCGTCGCCGGGGCCAAAAAATCCAAGGCCCTGCCGACCGCCAAATTCTGGGCCCACTCGATCGGCAGCGGCGTCAGCGCCAAGCTGCTCGGCGAAGCCAAAGGCTTGCCGGTCATGGAGAGAGAGGAGCTGTTTCTCGGCGGCCTGCTCCACGATCTCGGCAAGGTGCCCTTCGGCGACGAATATATCGAAGTCCTCAACATCGCCAGATTCCAGCAGTTACCGCTGGTGGATCTGGAGTTGGAGGTCATGGGCATCGATCATCAGGAGGTCGGCCTGATGATCGCCGACAAGTGGAAGCTGAACGCGGTTATCACCAACTGCATCGGCAATCACCATCAAGTCGCAAATCTCACGGAAGAAGCCCGGCAGCAGGTGGCCTTGGTCGCCCTCGGCAATATCTACACCAACATTCTCGACCACGGGTACGCCGGCGACCGGTTTCCGCGGGAGGACGAAATCGACCCCCTTCTTCAGTCTGTTGGCGTTTCCTGGCCGGATTTTTCCGGCATCGGCGGAAGGGTGGTTGAGGAGATCCAAAAGGCGGAGATCTTTTTACAAATCTAAGGGACTCGGAAAATGTTAATATACCATAACGCAGCCAGCCTGCGGACCATCTTTGACTGCAGCCTCAATCACAAAATCCTCGACGGAGCGCTGCTACGCCTGTGGTTTTGCTCAATCGGTGCAGCCAAATATAGCCCAAATCCTGGCGCGATCCAGGTATATTAACATTTCCCGAGTCCCTAA
>JBBRGP010000243.1:0-4452 GCA_038224105.1 Desulfobulbales bacterium
CCAAGGTCCCGATGGCCTCCATTTTCTGGGTGTGACGCAACTGTTTGCCCAGCCGGTACTGCTCCGTCATGTTCTCAGCGATACCGATGACCCCGGCAACTTCACCAAGGCGATCCTTCACCGGCGAAGCGGTGAGGTCAAAGACCAGCTCATCGCCGTCGGCGTCGTAGATCCCGGTCTTCTGGGTAGAGGATTCAATCTTGCCGGACTGCACACACTTCTGGAAGGCACATGCGGTGCATTTTTCACTTTGCGAACAGAAGATCTGATGACAGCTCCTGCCGATGACGTCGGCATATCTCTTGTAAGTCGCCTGATTGACCCACTTGGCTTTCATATCACGACCAAACAGGATCAGAATACCGGAGAAGCCGTCGATAATAGCTTGTTTTTGTGCTTCGCTCTCATAAAAAGCATCAAGCACCTCGCTTTTATCGGCAGCTGCCAACGCCTCGTTCTGTTTTATATTGGTGGTCATGCCTCCCATCCTTTTGTTGCTTGTGGTGAATACTGCACGCGTAATTTGATTGTAGCATTTGACCCTGCATTATTCAAAAGAGTATTGCACCAAAAGTAATATTAGGCGAATGCCGCCTGCCGGCTCCGGGTAGGCAAACACCCTTTTTCTTGACTCTTATGCCGCCATTCATTATTACTTTGCCAGGTCATGCGCCAAAGGGGCGCAACCATCCCTGGTCACCAGCGAGGCCCCCATGACATCAGAAGAAAAACAACAGTGGCCGGCTCCACCCCGACGGCCGGAAATCGCTTATCCCTGCTCCTGGGTATACAAGGTAATCGGTACCGACTGCACCCTGCTGAAAGACGCCATCGTCGCCGCCTGTTCTCCCTATCCGGTCGCCATCGGCTACTCCCACTCAAGCTCCCATGGGAAATATCATAGTCTGAACGCCGAGCTTATCGTTGCCGATGAAACGGTCAGGCTGAAGATCTATGAAGCGTTGCGCAGCAGTTCCGCCGTAAAAATCGTTCTATAACCGATAAAAAGCTATGAATCCCGAAACAACGAAAGAGAGGTGGCAGCTTCTTGCCGCGCTGCGGGAGGCGGTGGGGGTGGTCCAGATGATTCTCTTCAAGGAACTTCGCCGCCGCATGGCGAGAACCCGGCCGGATCTCGATGCCGCCGGTCTCTCCCTGCTTGCCGGGGCGATCACCAATGAAATCTTCGGAACCCAGAATCCGGAAGAAAAATTTGCCCGTTTCCGTAACGAGCACTGGGGCGAGATCGAACAGCAGCTCCTCGCCCTGCGGGACGATCTGGCGGATCTCCGCCCCGAGCTCACCGATGCCTTACGGATTCAAACCCTCTGTGACCATCAGCAAGGAAAGGACAGTTCCGACACTCTGAAACGGGCCGAAGCATTCGGTTTTCTCCTGGGAAATCGGGAAATCCCCCTGCCATCTTCGTTTATGGCTTCGGTCAGAGCGGTCGGGGAAAGACATAACCTGATCATCCCGCCGCTTCCGCTCCCGCCGAACCAGGAGACGCCGACGGTTCATTGACCTGGCAAAGCAGGCGTTGCCGTTCGCCGGTTCAACCGGTTCCAAGGGACGGACCTGCCGGCCCTGGTCTATCGCAGCCTCACCCGGATCACCCCGCGGACCGAATTGCAGATAAAAACCGCCTCGGCGGCTCTGACCTCCTGTTCGGTTATCACCTCTTCAGCGACCGGCACTTCGGCATCGGCCAGCAGCCGCCCGCGCATCACCCCGGCGAGCAGTCCGCAGGCAAGCGGAGGTGTTTTATAACGACCCTCGCTGTAGATGACGATATTGGTAATGCAGCCTTCGGTTACCTCCCCTGCCTCGTTCATAAAGATGACGTCCAGGAGACCCTGGCGGCGGGCCCGGGCAAATTCGGCGGAGTAAAGCTCACGCCTTGAGGTTTTATAAAAACACCACGGGGTCCGGGTATCGACCCGTACCGGTGAAAAATCGATCATCGCCGGATCGTCGGCCGCCATCTCGCCTGGTACCCGTGGCAGAGAGATGCAGGCCGGAACGGTGGCAGCATCGGCGGTCACCGATACCCGGCCGTCTTTCTCGACCGCCAGCCGCACCCGGCAGCAGTCGCCACGGCAGGCGTTTTCCGCCTGCCTGAGACGTTCCCGAATCGTCGGCAGGTCGCAAGCGAATTGAAAGAACTCCGCTCCGCCGGCCAGGCGCTGGAGATGCTCCTCCAGCAGCCAGTAGCCGGAACCGCGTTGCCAGAGCATCGTTTCGAACAGGTGGAATTCCGGTTGTCTGTTGGTCAGGAACCGCCCCTTCAAGAGCGATTCGTGCCATTCGTCGACCGGATCCGAATCGTAGGTTATGCCGGCGCCGATCCCCATTTCGCCGTGGCCGCCCACCAGCCTGATCGTGCGAATAGGGACGTTGAAAATCGCCGACCCGTCCGGTCCAAAATAACCGATGGCGCCGGTGTACACCCCGCGCGGTCCCTTTTCCAGCTCGTCGATAATCTGCATGGTGCGAATTTTCGGAGCACCGGTGATCGACCCGCAGGGGAAAAGAGCCCGGAAGATTTCGGTGAGGCTGATTCTCTGCATGGTCGCGGCCGACGCCGTGGCCTTGATGGTTGAGGTCATCTGCAGCAGACTTTCGTAGGATTCGACATCTAAAAGCGAGGCGACATGGATTTTACTCTTGCCGTGACCGTGCATTAGGCGTGCCAGATCATTGCGAAGAAGATCAACTATCATAACGTTTTCACTACGATTTTTTATATCATTGTGGAGTTCGAGGCGGTTTTTCCGTTCCTCGCCGCTGTTTCTTCCCCGCTGCGCGGTTCCTTTCATCGGCCGGGCGGTGATCTCCATGCCCTGCTTGCGAAAGAAAAGTTCCGGCGAAAAGGACAGGGTCCGCTCCGAGCCATTGCGGATGTAGGCGCCGTAAGCAACCGATTGGTTGCGGCGCAGAACGCTGTAGAGTTGTTCCGCCGATCCCTGAAAATCAAAGAGTAGTTTCATTGTGTAGTTGACCTGATAGGTGTCGCCGGCCCCGATATAACTGCGAACGAGCTCCAATGCCTCGACGAATTCCTCCTTTTTCGTATTAGGCCTGATATTATTGATGGAGTATTGAAGTCCGCCCGGGGGGATTGTTTGACACACAGGAAAGTCATTTTCACCGGTATGGTGGTTAAACCTATACGGTTTTAAAAAAACCCCGAGATCAGCGAGGATCGTCCGGTTGTCGCTGTGCGGGCCGCCGTTTTTATTTTTTCCGCCTTCGAGCATCGCCCCGAATTCATAGCCCACCCAACCGGCCAGGTAGTAGCCGGCGGTCACCCTCCGCTGCAGGTCGTCAAGATACTTTTCCAGGTTGTCTCCACCTCTGCAGAGCAACCGATCAACCGGATGAAGAAAGAGTAATGATTTAAAATTTTCGAGATCGGGACGCGATGTGTCCAAAAAGACAAACTCCTCCCGCCCGGTTAAAAAACTCAGTAACTTTTCCAAATCCGGATCCTGCATGCGAAACATAATTACATCCTTTCAAGACTCACATCACCACTCTGACAACCCGCATTCCACGCCGTGGCGACGGCCATATTCGCCTGACTATCTTTTGGTTTTACTTATATTACCAATCAACATTACTCATCTTTAACAACCGCTGGCCGAATAACTGAGAATAGCGGACAAAAAAGTCGCCGAATTGGTTGTAATTCGGCCGGCCTTAGACTACAATTACCGGGTATTTCCATACGCAACAGCCCAAACTCCGCCACTTATTAAAAACTATTTTATCAGTTTTCGCCACGTTGCTGGCACAACTCATAGAAATTACAAAGGAGAGCAAAATCATGTCGCGAAAGATGGTTACGATTGACGGCAATCAGGCGTGTACGCATGTCGCCTACGCCACTAGTGAAGTCATCACCCTCTACCCCATTACTCCATCGACCCCGCTGGCCGCGGAAGCTGATTCCAAATCTGCAGCATTACAAAAGAATATCTGGGGAACCGTACCGGTGGTCAACCAGATGCAGTCCGAGGCCGGTGTCGCCGGCTCGATTCACGGTTCTCTTACCACCGGCGCCCTGTGTACGACCTTTACCGCCTCCCAGGGTCTGCTGCTGATGATTCCGAACATGTATAAAATCGCCGGCGAACTTACCCCGACCGTCTTTCATGTGACGGCCAGAGCGATCGCCTGCCAGGGTCTTTCCATTTTCGGCGACCACAGTGATATTTATGCCGCCCGCCAGACCGGCTGGGCCATGCTCTGCGCCAAGAGCGTCCAGGAAGCCATGGATATGGCCCTGATCTCAGTCCAGTCGACCCTTGCGACCCGGATTCCTTTCGTCCATTTTTTTGACGGCTTCAGGACCTCCCATGAGATCCAGAAAATCGAAGAGGTCTCCTTCGATCAAATGTCCGCAATGATCGATGAGGAACTGATTTTCGAGCATCGCCATCGGGCACT
>JBBRGP010000244.1:0-4424 GCA_038224105.1 Desulfobulbales bacterium
GATCATCGGCCAGTATCAGGGGTACCAGGAGCAGGCAGCCGGATCGCCGACCGAAACCTACGTCGAGGCGGTCCTGCAGGTGGCCACAGCGGAGTGGCAGGGCACCCGGTTTATCGTCAAAACCGGCAAGAAACTTGGGGAAAAAAGGACTGAGATCCGTTTGCGGTACCGGCCCAACTCCCTGTGCCTGGGCTGCGCCGAAACCCTCGATGCCATGGCGAACGAGCTGGTGATCGAGGTCTACCCGCGGGAGGGTATCCACCTGACCTTCAATTCCAAGAATCCCGGCTACGACTTTGTCATGGACAAGGTCGACGCCGCCTATTGCCACAGCTGCCGGAACACCACCGCCAGTAAACCCGAGGCCTACGTCAAGCTGCTGCAGGATGCCCTGGCCGGCGATAAGACCCTCTTCGCCGGCTTTGACGAACTGCTCGCCCAATGGCGGATTGCCGACCAGATCAGCACGGCTGCCCGGGCCGGCACCTTGCTGGTCTACCCGTCCGGCGCGTTGACCGTCGGCAAGAAGGAGGGCTCACCATGTTGAACTGGATAGGGGCTTCGCTGCCAATCAGCGTCGGGATGGCGGTATACAAAAATCTTGCCGACAAGCGGCCGCTGATCGAAAACACCAGGAACTTCGCCGAACACGGGATGCATGAAAGCACCCTGCACCTGCCCCTCCATACCGGGACCCATGTCGATTATCCGCTCCACGCCATCCCGGGTGGTAAATGTTCCAGCGATTATACCTGTTTTCCAGCCGAATTCAGGGCCTGGGTGGTTGATCTCGGCCAGTCTCCACCCGAAGCTATCGGCCTTGCCCAGGTGCAGGATCTGCCCATATCGGGGGTGGAGGCGGTGTTCTTCAAGACCCGCCTCACCCCTTTGACGGTATTCGATCCACATTTTCCCTGGCTGAGCGGCGAGGCGGCGGCCAGGCTGGCGAAACACCCCCTGCGCTTCGTCGGCATCGACCAGCCGGGGATCGAACGAAACCAGCCGGCGCATCAAACCCATATCACCCTGCTCAGCCAGGATATCCTCATTTTCGAAGGGCTCGATCTGTCGCGTCTTTCCGGAGGACCGCACCAGTTCCGGGCCTTTACCCTCGCCGTGCAGGGGGTTGAGGCGGAACCAGTGCTGCTTTTTGCCGAACCTGGCTGATCGCGGCCGGTCCCGCGAAGAGGCCGACGGGGCCAAAACCTCATTCGCCCCCATTCCCCGCCCAGCCCTTGCCTCACCCCCTGCCGCCTCTTGCGATATCGCCCATCAACCGGACGACCGCCAGCTCCTTCGCTTTGGCCTCGACATCGACGGTCATCGGCATATTTAGCCAGTTGCCGGGGACATCGGCCGGATCGATATAATCGGCATGCGGCCTCGGATCGCCTCCCGCCCAACCGACTTTCGGCGATGACAGGTGGCAGTATTGTTCTCTGCCCTGCCGCTGCCAGGTTGCCCCGGCCAGACAGGTCGCTTCCTCCACCGTCAACCGGTCGGGGTTGCAGCGATGATGATGGACTTAAACAGACAGCACAGACCAAAACGCATGGTATTGCCAACCCTCCCAGTTTCACTCATCGAGCCTGTTTCCATTCATGGCGGATTATGGTACTCTTGGCCGTGCTCTTTTCCACGCCGAAGACCGCTCTGCCGCCTTCGGCACCAACCGTGATATTTTTGTCAGGCGCGAGAATTCAGGCTCCTGATGCTCTTCATACCCGGCGCCGTTGACCTATGCTCGAACAGGATGCACTCCAGGAGAGCCTGCACAAATCTGTCCTCTTCGCCGGCATCGACGCAGACGAGGTCGAAAGGATCATCACCGCCGGCCACTGGCTCGACGTCGAACAAGGCCGATACATCTACCAGCAAGGAGGAAATGACCGCCGTTTCTACCTCGTCGCCAGCGGCGAGGCGGAACTGACGGTGAACGTTCCCGGCGGCGGCCAACTCATTGTCAGCCATATCGGCCCGGGCGGACACTTCGGCGAGACCTCATTGCTCACCGGTAACGGCAACAGTCTCAATACCCGGGCTCTAACCCAGATGTCCCTGCTGTGGTTTGACGCGGAGACCTTCAACCGAGTGCTGCTTGCCAACCCCGTCATCCAGCATCAGCTCAGCGTCGCCCTGGCCAAACGGTTACGGCTTTCCTTCCATGACCATGCCCATTCCCTGACCCAGATCAAGAACCTTGGCAGGGACGCCAGCCATAACCTCGATCCGACATTTTTTTCGGACCAAAAAGGGCTGGCGAAGTTGAGTCAACCCACCCGCGATTCCGAGCGGGAGATTCGTTTTTCCGAATCGACCCTTGCCCGGCAAATCGATAAGGCGGTGCGACGATTCAGCAATAACCTGGAACCGGTTCTCCTCACCGGCGAATCTGGGACAGGACGGCGGATGGTCGCCTATGAGATTCATCGGGCCAGCGCCTACAAAAACGGCCCGTACACCGAGGTCGATATCCGCAACATCGATCCGGGCCAGCTGGAGGTCGAGCTGTTTGGCTATGAACGCGATTCCCTGGCGTTCTCGCAAATCGACCAGTTGGGGGTTTTCGAGCGGCTGCTTGGCGGAACCGTCGTCCTCTATAACGTCGAATATATGGAGCCTGACTTCCAGCGCGAGCTCGCCCGCACCCTCAAAAAAGCCTCCTTTCCCAAAGTGGCCGGCGACACCAGAGTACCGCTGCGCTCCCGGATCATCCTGATCTGCAAGGACGCCCCCGGCCGCCAGGATGGCCACAACCGGCTGCTGCCGTCGCTGTATGCCCTCTGCGCCGGCCAGCACTTCCGGGCAGCGCCGCTGCGGGAACACCGCCGGGATATTCCTCGACTGATCCAGTACTATCTCAAGCGCTACAACCAGCAATACGGTAAGACCATCAATAAGGTCGATGACCAGACCCTCGGCCGGTTCATGAATTACGATTGGCCGGGAAATCTCACCGAAATGGCCAGCGTCGTGCAGCGGGCCGTCATTCTCGGCAAAAGCCACGAGCCCCTCAACCAGCAGATCATTCTCGGAGTTCCCAAGTCGGAAGGGAAATGGGAGTTCAACCTGCTGCGGTTGAAGACTATTCGCACCTTTTTCGCCAGTCGGCTCTTTCCGGTGCTGCCGAGGACGATCGTCGGCGTGTTCTTCGTCCTGGTCCTGGCCGCCCTGTTTTTCGGACCCAATGAGCCTCACCAGAATATTGGCCTGACCCTCAGCTGGGTGGTGGGATGGCCTCTGCTGATCTTCTCGTTCTTTTTCCTTGCCCGCACCTGGTGCAGCGTCTGCGGCCTGTCGGTACCCGGGTGGCTGGCCCAGTTCGTTCTGAAACCGGAACGGCCGACGCCGCAGTTCATCAGGCACTACTCCGGCTGGATCATGACCACGCTGTGCGTCCTCCTGTTCTGGATCGAAACCACTTGGAACGCCTACCAATCGCCCAGGCTGACCGGTTGGATCATCCTCACCATCACCCTCAGCGCCCTTTTTTTCAGCATGTTTTTCAAGCGAAGGGTCTGGTGCCGCTATCTTTGCCCGCTCGGGGCGATCAACGCCCTGTTCTCCATGCCGGCGATCCTCGAACTGCGCGCCAATACCCACATGTGCATGAACCGCTGTACCGACCACCTCTGTTACCACGGGGACGACGATGCGGCCGGCTGCCCGATGTTCCGCCACCCTTTTCTGGTGGACAACAACCGCGACTGCATCCTCTGCGGCCAATGCGTGAAAAACTGCAAGCTCAACTCCATCCACCTCAACCTGCGTCTCGCCCCCCAGGAACTGTGGAATCTGCAGTCGCCGCGGCTGGAGGACAGCGTTCTGGTGGTCAGCCTGGCGGCCATTTTCTATCCGTTCGCCATCAACCAGACGCAGCCGGGTCTGATCGCGAGCGGAAGCGGGCTGCTGCAAACGCTTGGCCTCCCCGCTACTCCGGCACTGGCCACGGGAATCTTCTTCTTCGGCTGTATTCTGATCTACCTGACCGGCTATGCCCTGATGTCGACAATCATGGCGCGACTCACCGGCAACAGCTGGAAAACGACGGCGGCCATCCTCGGCTACGGCATGATCCCGCTGGTCCTCGGCGCCTTCATGGCGGCCCACCTGGAAATTCTGGTCGGCGGCATCTGGCTGCTTCCCGCCAACCTCTTCAATCTCCTCGGCCTGGCGGGGGACTTCGGCCAGAGCCGGATGATGAGCCGCGACACCACCTTTGTGCTGCAGGCCATCACCGTCTTCGGCGGCCTGGTGGCCTCACTCTACGCCACCAAGCGGATCATCATCCGACTGTTGCTCGGACGCCGATATACGCTTAAAATATTCTTACTGCCCGCCCTGCTCCTCTGTCTTTCGGCTCTCGCCTATCTCTATCTCGCGTGATCCGTCGGCGGCACAAAGACTTCAAGGCCAGGACATTC
>JBBRGP010000245.1:0-4399 GCA_038224105.1 Desulfobulbales bacterium
GAGTTGAGCTGTCGAGATTCGTGGAGACGCCAGGATGGTCCCTCGATAGAGATAATAATCGAGTGGTGGATCATTCTGTCGACGGTTGCGGTGGTAATGACGGGGTCACCGAGATAATCGCCGAGCTGTTTGAAGTCGATGTTGGTAGTAATAATCGTCGAACCCTTGCAGTAGCGGCCATCGATGACCTTATGGAAGAGACAGGCATTGGCCGCATCATGCTGTTCCAGGCGGTCGAAGCCGACTTCGTCGATGAGGAGGATTTCCGGGGTGAGAAAAGATCTAAGCTTTTTGTCCAAGCTATTGTCGGCACGGCCTGCGAGGAGTTCTTTGAGCATTCCGGCAGCGGTAACGTAGCGGCAGCGGTAGTTTTGCCGGCAACCGATGAGGAGGAGAGCCTTGGCAATATGGCTTTTGCCGGTTCCGGAGTTGCCGGCGAAGACAAGCCCCTGCTTGCGCTTTGCAAATTCCAGGGTGGCCAATTCCATGATCTGTCTTTTGTCGATGTTTTTTTGAAAGTCGAAATCGAAATCGGCCAGGAGTTTTCTGTCGGGCAGTTTGGCTTCTTTGATCCGCCGTTCCGCCCGTCGCTCCATCCGGGCATCGTTTTCCAGGCTGAGCAGACGCTGGAGAAGATCAGTTACCGGGGTGGCGTCCGCAGCGGCCCGGCCAAGTTCATCGTCGAGGACGGCAGCGATTCGGTTTAGGCCCAATTCGAGAAAGAGTTGCTGGAGCCCGGTTTCGTGTTTGCTCATGGTTGACCTCCGTTTTTGTCGGTAAAATTAAGAAGTACATCATACTCATCAAGGGAGCGCTGGTTGATCTCCGGCAGTACCGCCCCGAGTTCTTGGGCAGCCTTCTGGTTGCGGATGGACTCAAGCGTCCTCGGCTGCGCCTTGCTCTGGAGGATACGTTCCACCGCCTTGCAATCATAAGCGTGATAGCGGCAGGCGTGGCCAAGGGCCAAGTCGATATCCCGGCAGTGATACTGCTCTTTTTGCCTGAGAATATGGCGGGCATGGAAACCGGCGTTTTTCTTGTCGCTGTTTTGCAGACCGAGGAGAAACTCTTCGGCATGAGCGCCGAGAGCCTGGAACTTGTCGCGGACCGGTTCCAGGCCATAGCGTACCGTTTTGCCGCCATGGATGGCCTTGCCATCCAGCCTGATTCCGGTACCGGCCGGCAACCGTTCGTGGCGGACCAGCAGATCAAGTTCCGGTGAGTAGATGAAGATTTCTTTTTCTGTAGCCTTCATGGTCAGAATATCGGCCACATAGTCATAAGGGACGGGATAACGGTTGGTCTCGAAGGCGATGTACCCCTCAATATCGCAGACCCGCAGCGCCACTTCACCTGCGTCATAGGGATGCAGCGGCAAGGGATGGAGTGCCGCCGCCTCCTGCTCGAGAAAGAGTTCAAGGGGCGGTCGGCCGGTGGTTTCATGGAGATGGGTGTCGCTTTTTTCCTTAAGCCACCAGCGGGCTTGCGCTCGAAGATCTTGCAAATCCCGGAACTCCCGGCCGCAGAGGAGGTTGCCTTCAAC
The DNA here is from genome assembly GCA_038224105.1 of Desulfobulbales bacterium. Classification (GTDB taxonomy): domain Bacteria; phylum Desulfobacterota; class Desulfobulbia; order Desulfobulbales; family Desulfocapsaceae; genus Desulforhopalus_A. Next base: position 1,544 of record JBBRGP010000245.1, read on the forward strand.
ATACTGAAAGGGCCGTTCAATCTTCCCTTTCGTTTCCGGCCGCTTTCTTTGGCAGATGATCGGGCGGATGCAGTAATGGGTAATAAAGGCGGCAAAGGCCGGATTGATCACCGGCCGGCACGCCTCCCAGCGCAGAACCACGGTCTTTTCACTGTCGTAGAGACACTGGAGTCGGCACACCGCCAAAATGAGCGAAGGCGTCTTGATGGCGGCGTATCAGAGTGAAAAAATCGCGACGCAGGGTGAAGTCGATGAAGTGTCGCCGGGAGAACCCAAGGATATAGGAAAAGCATTGGACTTTCAGAGTTCCGGTCGTAAACTTTATGGTGTACGGACTCCAGTCCATCTGGCCCTGCAGTCCGGGTTCGGTCTCAAAACGGACGACCGGTTCTCTTTTCGGCCGGGGGCGGACCCGCCGCAGGTGGTCGCGCAGGATACTGATCCCACCGTCATAGCCCGCGGCAACAAGTTCTTCATAGAGTCTTTGCCCGGTGATCTTGGGATATTTTTCCAGGAGCTGTTTGATCGGTTCTTCATGAGTATCCAGCTTGCTGCCGCGCTTTACCGGTTTACCGCAAAGGGCGACATCGTGTCCATTGTCCCTTCGGGCATCATGTTTACGCAGGACCTGTCGTACAGTATTGCGGCTGATGGCAAAATGTTTAGCCAATGCCCTGATCGACCACCCTTGCCGGGCATGCATAACCACCAGGTGTTGTTCAAGATCTGCCCTGTTTTTAATCACCTGTACCATCACCTGCTCCTTGTGCTATTTGCCGTAATTCCTGCTCGACCAGGGCCAGACCGGCACCGACCTTGCCGCACGCCACCCGCAGTCTCCTTTCCTCCAGTGCTTCGTATCTTCCCAATATTGCACTGGAAAGCAGCAGTGCCATATCCAGACATTGTATCTCGAAGGTGACCAAAGTGCGTAACAGCGTCTTTGCCTCGGGACCGAGACCCTTTTCTTCGGCCGGAGCTAGCACTACGCCCTCGCTCGCTTTGCCAAGAACGGTACGCGGATCACGCAGGAGTAGTGGCCAATATGATGGGAGGCTACTCAGCATGGCGCTGACTACTTTTCTGGTCTCACGCCAGGTCAGGTGGTGGGTCTTGATACTCTCAAGCACCTGAAGCTGGTTGCAGCGCTGCAACCGCGCCAGTTCCGCCCCAAGGCTCGCCGGCAAAAGCCCCAGCCGGATCCGTTCCTGGGCCTCGTCAGAGAGGCGGGCGATCAACGCCACCCGCCGGCTGACCCAACTCTTGTGGCGCCCCAGTAATCCGGCGATCTCCACCTGACTGAGGCCATCGTCATGGCAAAGCGAATGGACCACCAGAGCCTCTTCCATCGAACTGATATTGCGACCCACTCGATTCAACTGCAGGATCGCCGCCTTACAACCCCGAGGACCCATTTGTAGACGGCTGACCGTCAACTCCTGCAGCGAAAGACTTCGTGCGGCCCGGAGCCGTTTGAACCCATCCAGGAGTTCATCTCTCCCTGGTTCAAGCCGGCAAACCACCACCGGCGTCAGCTGTCCATATTGCCGCATCGAGTTCAGTATTGTTCGTTCCGCCGATGGATCGACTATCCGTAAGCCCTGGAACCGCTCGCCTATCGCCGATATCGCCAGAGGCTCCGACTCCCGCTTTAAAAGTATCCCTTGTTCCATGATGCACCTCTTTTTGTAGTGGTTGCATCAGGATACCGCATTGACACCGGCCCGGCTATCGCCTCTTGAATTGGTAGATCCAGGTAGTCGCCAGACATTTTTTGTGATGTCAGTTGGTTGACTGTCGATCACCTCTTGAAGTCGATGAATCGGTAGTCTCAGGAGATACCTTATGATTACATGCTGTTGGACGCTTAACACCTCTTGAACAGAAGTTGTGGGTAGTGATGCTGATGTGACTTCATTCAATGGTTTGGTCGTGGCTTGACCGCCTGAGGTCTCAAATGACGCCAGGCACTTTTCTAGATAGATCCCCTGAAAATACGGAATATTCTTCCGGTTCCACTCCCGGCATTTCTTGGCATGCCATTGCCGCTGACACTCCTTGTCGCCGCAGGTCCTTTGCCGCTCACCAAGACGTGGGTTCGGCTTGAACCATTTACCGCAGATTCGGCAAGGTCGTTTCCGATTACTGTTCGTTGGCCTCATCATAATTCTCCTGATTCATAGCTTTCAGGAAAGTTATGGTAGGGCTTTTGGGATTAACTTGGAAAATAAACAGGTGGGTCTGGTGAAATATTATTGTCGAGGGAGAGAAAAACGACCAAGTGGGTTAGCTTTTCGGTGCTGGGTGGGTTAACACTTGGTCGGCGGTGACAGCGATGCTCAGCGATTGGAGTACCTGGCGCTGTCCGAAACAGAACTGGCGTTTGCCAGCAGTCGGCCAGGCCTCCATGCCCAGATCTATTGTGTCTTGCAGATCAGTTATTTCAAGGCCAAGCATGCCTTCTTCCGCTTCGACTGGAACGGACGGACGAAATGGGGTCAAAACTTTAACCTTGACACGGCAGGATGTGTCAAGGATAAAGATTTGACCCCATTTTTGTTTGGTTAATTGGTATGGTGTCCCCCTATTTACACGTGTGCTGACCGGGACAGGCGGAACAGAAACCGTTCAATGGCATAGTACTGGAGGAGTTCGTTGAACGGCCTCTTATCGTTTTTAGCGCGATTGAGAAGGCGTTGCCGGACAGATGCGGGGATATTCTTCGGGGATTTCATATGCTCGCCTCCAGGTATGGATACATCACCTTTTCAACACGGCAGACTTTCGCGTATTTGAGCAGTGCCTCGAGATTGAATTGCTTGCGGGCTTTGTACACGGGATCTGGACGCAGCCCTT
>JBBRGP010000246.1:0-4365 GCA_038224105.1 Desulfobulbales bacterium
GTCTGCGCCTCGACCGGGGTCACCCTCTCCGCCCACCTGTCGCTCTGTGCCAACCCCATTTTTATGTTCGGCAGCGAGGAACAGAAGCAGCACTATCTCGTCCCTCTCGCCCGCGGCGAGAAAATGGGTGCTTTCGGTCTCACCGAACCCTCCGCCGGCACCGATGCAGGGGGTACCAAAACCACCGCCGCCAAAGACGGCGACGGCTGGCTGCTCAACGGCACCAAGATCTTCATCACCAATGCCGGCGAGGCGGAAACCTATGTCGTTTTAGCCAGAACCGACAAACAGGCGCAGAAACACCACGGGATAAGCGCCTTTATCGTTGACAAGAACACTCCGGGGTTTTCCTTCGGCAAGAAAGAGAAAAAGATGGGAATCCGTTCTTCACCGACCATGGAACTGGTCTTCGAGAACTGCCGCATCGACGGGTCGCAGCTGCTCGGTGAAGAGGGCCAGGGATTCAAAATCGCCATGAAGACCCTCGACGGCGGGCGGATCGGCATCGCCTCGCAGGCCCTCGGCATCGCCCAGGGCGCCCTGGAAGCTGCAGTCAATTACGCCAAGGAGCGTAAGCAGTTCGATATGCCGATCGCCCGGTTTCAGGGCGTCCAGTTTCAATTGGCCGACATGGCCACCCAGATCGAAGCGGCCCGGCTCCTGGTCTACAGCTCAGCGTATAAAGCCAGCAACGGAATTTCCTACAGCCAAGCCTCGGCCATGGCCAAACTGATGGCCAGTGAAACGGCGATGCGGGTCACCACCCAGGCGGTCCAGATCCTTGGCGGCTATGGTTATACCAGGGAATTCCCGGTTGAACGGATGATGCGTGATGCCAAGATCACCGAAATTTACGAAGGGACCAGTGAGGTCCAGCGGATGGTCATCGGTACTGCCCTGACCAAGTAGAGGATCACGCTTGTACCAAAAATAACAACGGACACCTACTGCGCGCCTGGCAAGTAGAATTGCCGAACGGCCCGCGAAATGAGGACCTTGGCCATCGGCGGTGAGGATTGCCGACACTTTTGTACAGTGAAATCGATTTTTCTTTTTTTCTCCGATCTTTTTGTATACGTTTTGCAAATCTTTATTTGCAGCATCCGAAAAAAGAACGAAAAAATATTTCCGGGGGAAAAATGGTTGGCACGGACAATGACACACGCGAGGTCGCAACTCATATTAAGAATCAGGAGCTGGTAAGGGAACGCCGCCGCCAGATCGCCGATGGCGCGGTCAAACTCTTTATAAAAAACGGCTACCACAAGACGACAACCCGGGCACTTGCCAAAGAAACCGGGCTCTCCATCGGTTCCCTCTACGAGTATGTGTCGACCAAGGATGACGTCCTCTACCTGGTCTGCATCGCCATCCACACCGAGGTCGAGCAAGGAGTGAAAGCGGCGCTGGCCCGCCCGACCATCGGCAAGGCGGCCCTGGCCGAAGTCATCCGGGAATACTTTTTGGTCTGTAACCGGATGAGCGACCATGTGCTGCTGATGTACCAGGTCACCCATTTTCTGCCTTTGAAATGGCAGGAAAAGGTCCTGGAGGCGGAACTGCGCATCACCGGTTTGTTCATCGAAGCGATGCGGGAGTTGCGCGAACTTGGCAAATTGCCGAGACTGAAAGATCATACGATCAACCTGATCGGCCATAACATTTCGGTGATCGGACATACCTGGGCCTTCCGGCGCTGGTATTTCGGCAAGTATCTCACCATAGAACAGTACATTGAAATGCAGACGGAGTTCATCATGAGTTTTCTCGAGGAAAAAAAGAGGGAAGGTCTCGTTCCTCCACCTGTATCCTCCATTTAAAACCGCCCAAACTTCCGTTTGCCGTTCGTTTCAACGATTAATCCATCCCCGTCATTTTCGCGACAGAAGGAGAACCCATGCACACGGATGTTGCCATCTACAAACCGAAAAACGTTATCAGAGTAATCACCGCCACCTCGCTCTTCGACGGCCATGATGCATCGACCAATATCATGCGCCGGATCATGCAGGATTCGGGAGTGGAGGTCATCCATCTCGCCCACAATCGCTCGGTCCAGGAACTGGTCGACACCGCCATTGCCGAAGACGCCCAGGGCATCGCCATGTCCAGCTACCAGGGCGGGCACATGGAAGCCTTTAAATACATGATCGACCTGTTGAAGGAAAAAAATGCCGAGCATATCAAGGTATTCGGCGGTGGCGGCGGGGTCATCGTCGCCGAAGAAATCAAAGAACTGGAACGGTACGGGGTGGCGAATATCTACTCTCCCGAAGACGGCGCCTCGATGGGCTTGCAGGGCATGATCAACCATATGATCGAAATCCTCGATTTCCCGACGCTGCCCTGCCATGATCTCCGACCTGAGAAGCTGACCTGGGACAATCCCAAGACCATCGCCGGCTTTATCACCGCCCTACAGCAGGCAAAGAGTCACGGCAAAGGCGATCTCGCCGGCCTGATGGCGATGCTCGAACCGCTCGCCAAGAAACACAATCCGCCGGTCATCGGCATCACCGGCACCGGCGGGGCCGGTAAATCCTCGCTGACCGATGAGATCATTGTCAGATTCCTCCACGACATCAAAGATATCCGGATTGCCGTCATCTGCTGCGATCCGTCCCGCAAAAAGACCGGCGGGGCCCTGCTCGGCGATCGCATCCGCATGAATTCCCTCGCCCAGTCCGATAAAATCTACATGCGCAGTCTCGCCACCCGGGATTCGGCGAGCGAGATCTCGGAGGCGCTGCCGGAGGCGATCCAGGTGGTGAAAGCCGCCGGTTTTGACCTGATCATCGCCGAAACCGCCGGCATCGGCCAGGGCGATTCGAAAATCACCGAGATCGCCGACATCTCGATCTACGTCATGACCAGCGAGTACGGCGCTGCCTCGCAGCTTGAAAAAATCGACATGCTCGATTATGCCGACATCATCGTCGTTAATAAATTCGAGAAAAAAGGCAGCGACGACGCCATCCGCGACATCCGCAAGCAGGTCCAGAGAAACCGAAAAGCCTGGGATACCGCGGCGCAGGACTTCCCGGTGTACGGCACCATCGCCTCGAAATTCAACGACGACGGGATAACCGCCCTTTACCACGGCATTGTCGAGGAACTCGCCAGAAAGAGCGGGCTGGTGCTGCACCCGTCTTTACCGATACCAGCGGACAAGATGTCGTCGTCTAAAACCATCATCATCCCCTCCGAACATCTCCGCTATCTCTCGGAGATAGCCGCCACCGTCCGCGGCTACCACGCGACAACCCGGCAGCAGACTAAAGCAGTACGCCATCACCATCATCTCAAGGAGACCCTGGCATTACTCGCGGCCGACGCCAAGACCGACCAGAGTAAAGTCGTCGAACTGTTGCAGCCCAAGGCCGCATTGCTTGCCCAGGTGGTCACCAGAGAGACCGCCGAACTGCTCGAAGAATGGGAAAAGACCCGGGACGACTATTCCGGGGACGAACTGGTCTATCGGGTGCGCGACCGGGAAATCCGCGTCCCCCTTACTACCGAATCGCTGTCCCATTCGAAGATCCGCAAGGTTGCCCTGCCGAAATATACTGATCCGGCCGATATCTACGGGTGGCTGCGCCGTGAAAATCTGCCCGGCTACTTCCCCTTTACCGGCGGGGTCTTCCCGATGAAACGGACCGGCGAAGACCCGACCCGGATGTTCGCCGGCGAGGGCGGCCCGGCCCAGACCAATAAACGCTTCAAACTGCTGTCAGGCAATTACCAGGCGAAACGGCTGTCGACCGCCTTTGATTCGGTGACCCTGTACGGCTGGGATCCGGCGATTCGCCCGGATATCTACGGCAAGATCGGCACCTCCGGGGTGAGCATCTGCACCCTCGACGACCTCAAACTGCTTTATGACGGTTTCGATCTCTGCTCCCCGACGACTTCGGTGTCGATGACCATCAACGGCCCAGCCCCGATCATTCTGGCGATGTTCATGAACGCCGCCATCGATCAGCAGATCGAGAAGTTCGTCGCCGACAACAACCGCGGCCCGGACAACGGCGAGCACGAAGGTATCAAAGCCGCCGTCCTGACCAACGTCCGCGGCACCGTCCAGGCCGATATCCTGAAAGAAGACCAGGGTCAGAACACCTGTATTTTCTCTATCCAGTTCGCCCTGAGGATGATGGGCGATATTCAGGAGTATTTCATCGCCAACAAGGTCAAAAACTTCTATTCGGTCTCGGTCTCAGGCTACCATATCGCCGAGGCCGGCGCCAACCCCATCACCCAGCTCGCCCTAACCCTTTCCAACGGCTTCACCTATGTCGAATACTATCTGGCGCGGGGCATGGATATCGATGAAATCGCCCCGAACCTGTCGTTTTTTTTATAGAA
>JBBRGP010000247.1:0-4322 GCA_038224105.1 Desulfobulbales bacterium
ACCAGCAGATCGCCTGCCAAACGGTGCAGATCGCGGAGGAGCTGACCGAAAGGTACCAGGGCGAGATTTTGGATCGACTGATAGGCCGATGCCGGGGTGGGGGTGTAATACACCATCAGCAAAATACCGGTGAAGACTTCAACGGCAAGGAATAGGGTGGTAAAAAACCCTAAATAAAACGTATTGCTGAATTGAATTGACCCGGCGGGATACTGCCGCGGGCGGAGGTGTATTAAAAAACTCGATCGTCCGGGAAGGAATCGGCTCTTCGCCTCCACCCGGTGATCGGCGAGAAACGAATGTTGATAAAAGTCTTCACGATACATGCTTTTCTATCCCGGCGAGGATTTTGCGACTGGTATCGACCAGTAACCGTGGCACTGCTTCACCTCCACCTGCTCCCGGTGCGGACGCCATCGGCAGAAGAGGCAGGGGATTGCCGATAGGGTCGGTCTCTGCCAAGGAAGTTCCGTCGGCCGCGACGATCCGCAGCGGAAAGCGGTCCAAGCCTTTTGAGGCCGGGCCGGTCAGCACTCTCCCGAACCTGTCGAATTGCGAACCGTGGCAGGGGCAAACAAAGCGTCCAGCTTCCTTATCCCAATCAAAAAGACATTCAAGATGGCTGCAGGTGTGGGAGAGAGCAACCAGCCCCTCATAACTGTTGATCAACCAGAATCGACCCCTGCTGTTATGGATCGGCCTGCCTCCCACATCGGGCAGCTCGGCAAGCGGCCCGACATCGATCACCGTCCCGAAGGTTCCGGCTTTTTTCCGAGGAGAACTGAACCGTTCCATCATACTAAGAAATTGTAAGCCTGCTGCCGCCAGAGGAATCGCCCACAGATATTGGAGAAAGTATCGACGCCCAAGCCTTGGACGAAGAAAAGATGACGACGATATGTCTGAGCGATTCATTGTTTCGAGAAAAGAAGTTGTTGCAAAAAATGATAAAGGTCCGGATGGGAGAAACGGGCCTTCATCACCGGTCAGGACACTGGAAATCAGTCAAGTTTCACAGCCCTGATCGCCTCATACACCTTGGCATCGGTACTTCGACCGATTTCCAGCCATTTGATGGCCAGGCTCTGATCTTTTTCCTGGCTTATTTTTCCGGCATAGATGGTGCCGGCAGAAAGTTTTCCCGGCTCGTCGGCGACGAATTTGATAAGAACCACTGCGGTGCCGTCATCGCCGCTGTAGGCAGTTTTATTGTCCTTCATGATAACACTCATTTCGTAGCTCAGCCGCCCCATGCTGTAGTGTTTTACCACTTTGGTGGCAACACTTTCACCGCTGTTGTCGGGGATCAATTCAACGGGGTAGCCGTAGTCGTAGGGGTTCGCCTGTTTGCCGAGATAGGTCGTCATTTCCTTGACGTTTTCCTGCCACCCGGATTTGCCGGCCACCGGCTCATATTCCTCGCTAGACAGCCCGGTGTTCCAGGGGGTGACGCTGGCGTTGCAATTGTTCCAGGTGCCCTGGACCGCAGCAAAATTAACATTTTCGCCGTCGATGACATCCCAGTCCTTGGCATTTCTCTTCATATAGATCTTGCCGATAGTGCCCGGCCGACACTCATAGTTGGTGAAGAGATAGGCATCATCACCCGATGCGGTAATTGGCAGGAACATATTGCCGTCGGGATGGTTACAGACCTCTTTCAGCTTGCCGGCAAGGGTGTCAACCTGCCCGAAACGCTGCCCGGCACCGTCGTTCGGAATAGGTTCCCCGACCCGGGCCAAAACCTGATACTTGCCGGCGGCGGTCTTTACATCAAAAACCGCATCACCTTTCGGCACGGCCACCGACTCGAAAGGAGCGTTGCTTTTAAAGCCGTTCATTATTCCGACCACGCCACGGTTATAAGGATATTTACTCATCGCCGAGGGATGCTGGACGTTGAAGAGCAGGTCATCCTGGGCAGTGACATGAACACCGGTGATCTCCGCTCCAGTAGGCACGGTGGCGAAACGAGTGAGTTTTTTGCCGTCCCACTTCCACAACATATTATTGGTATGCCGGTCGGTATCTTCGGAGATCCACAGATTGCCGTGCTTATCGGCATAGAGCCCGTCAGGATTGGAAATGGTGTTTACGTCGCAGATATCGGCAAAGCCCGAGCCATAAGCGGACTTACCGTTTTTATCGGCAACCTTGCCGACCACCACCGGGACGAGTTTGCCGATATTATTTTCGGCGTCGAGTTTTGCCTCGTAGACGATACCGCAAATATTCTCCGGCAATTGGATATCGCCCTTTTGGTCGCTCATGGTTTTACTGATTTCGCTCATGGCGATATAGATCTTGTTATTGACTTTGTCATAGGCCACGCCTTCCATCTTACGGAACTCGGCGGTCGCCCCCATTTTTGCGGCATAGGCCCTGGTTTCCAGGAAGGCGGCCATGGGATCGTTGGTTGATACCAGGGTTTCCGCATCGGCGGCGCGTATTGCATGGGGTGCAAGGGCGGCACCTGCCAGCAGTGCCAGGGAACAAATTAATACTTTCTTTTGCATCTTTAAAACTCCTTTGTATTGAGGTTGAGTTTAAACCGGTATCCCTGGACAACTCTTTACAACCCCAATTACTCGATGTGTGTTAGCAATCAGTTATGATTTCGATTTGAGATTATTATCCTCCTATAACTTATCTATCCGCCCCCCCTTTTCTCCCAGATCTCCGCAGTCGCTAACACAATTTTTAACATTCGCTGACAGCATCCAAATATTGGTGGGTCATGATGAAGTCACCTCAAGTGCTGGTAACGTGAAGAAATCCAGGCCGTCTCTGTAAAGTGCCGTGGGCACCGGTTGGATTTCCCCCGCCGATGAGGACAACCTTTGCCGGAGATGAGTATGGGCTTTATCGGATGGCTGATTGCTTTGTGTTGTGCTTGGCTTTGTCTCGGGTTGCAGGTTATCGGGGCGATCTTCTCTCTCGCCTGCATCCTGAATCCGCCTTTAGCCGGCGCAGAGACGCCCCCTCCACCACAGCAAAAATGGCCCACCTGTGACCGCCGATCGGCAGTACAAAAGATTTCGTTTGTGCATGTTTCCGATATGCATGCCAATTACAATCCAGGCGCAGACGGAACAAGCCCAATAACCCGAGTTCGCGGCTACTATGAGGCGGTCAAAAAAGACAATCCATTCACCGTTTTCACCAACAGCGGTGACGATTATGAAAAAGGCTCGATAGCCGAAGAACTGTCGCATGGCCGCTCAACGAGAGAGGTCGTTCAGGCCCTGGGCTATGACGTCCGTACTCTTGGCAACCACGATTTTGCCTGGGGCATCAAAGAATTACTGCTTTTCAGCAATGACCCCAGGGGTGTGGTCCTGTCAACCAATACCCGAATCAACCGCGAGATCGACAGCCCCTTACGCGACATCCCCGCCGGCTTCACCGATTTTACCGTCCTTACCGTGGGTTGCGTCAGGATAGGCTTTTTCGGTCTCACCGCCAGGCCCTACGGGATCGACGGCGGACAGCACAATGGACCGGTTTATCCGGATCTTCCGGCGCTGGAGATGGATTTCGACTTTGTCGGTATCGCCAAGCGGATTATTGCCAAATACCGGCAGGAAGTCGATGTCCTGGTAATGGTCAGTCATATGGGCCTGACCGATGATATCGCCGTCGCCGAGCAAACCAGCGGCATAAACCTGATTTTTGGCGGCCATAGCCATACCACCCTGGAGAAATCCATGCGGGTGAAGGATACCTCCATCGTTCACGTTGGCGCCCAAGCCGAGCATATCGGCCGGTACGATCTGTTCTACAACTTGGAAAACAAGGCTATCGCCGCCAGCCAATTTCAACTTGTCGCCAACACCCCGCAAACGCTTCCAGGTGATGAGCGCATGAACAAGGCGGTGGCGAATATTCTCAGCAGCTATCAACAGGAACTCCATGAGACGGTGACGGAGGTCAAAAGAGACCAGTCGCCTCGCGCCATGGCCCTCATTGCTGCTCGCGCGGCTGTACAAAAACTGCGGATTGACGCGGCCTTTATTAGTGTCGGCTCGGTTTGGCAAGAGTGGCGATCGGGCGGACTCACCCGGCAGGATATCCTCGATGCCTTCCGGGTGGAACGTGAACCGGTCGGAACACCTGGAACCAGCAGCCTTTATTTGCTGGAGGTGACCGGTGCCGATCTCCTGCATACCAGAACCATCTTGAAGGATGCCGCCTACTGGGGTCCTGCCGAAATTGATCCGTTCACCTTCTACACTGTTGCCATGCAAAAATCGCAGGCCCTCAATCAACAACAGCTCTTTTCAAGAAAAATCGCCATTGCACCACCGCGCCCGGTGGCGGAA
>JBBRGP010000248.1:0-4318 GCA_038224105.1 Desulfobulbales bacterium
AGTCCCGCCACCTCCCCCAACCATTGACTGACTCCAATCTGGACATCCATCCCGCTTCCTTTTAGTGTCTTAGAAATTCATTTCTTGTTAGAGAGTTTTCATGTCCCGAGAAAAGACAAAATCATACCATAGCGTCGTGGACATGTGTAGAGGGCAGATGCGTCTTGCAGCATAACGATTCTTCGGCCATGGCCAGCCGCCGGCGCCACCCGGACCGAACGGTTATTGCCTGATCCGGGCCAGATAGTGATAGCGATTCAGATCAAAGAGGCCGGCCTGCACCGGCTCTAGGGCATTGAACCGTTCCTGAAACCGGTCATAGACCTGCCAAAAGTCCTCCCGTGCCCGGTTCACCCCGTATTTATCGAGCCAGTCGAGCGACGCGGGACTGCCGTTGAAATTCCACAACATCGCCAGAAAATCGGGGAGGTCGGTAAGATCGACTTCGAAGTAATAATTGGGATAGGAACCGACAAAGCCTTCGATAAACACCGCGCTATCCAGTTCCGGGCGCAGCCGCAGCTCTTCACCGAAGAGGGTGGTGACATCGTCATGCCAGCGGTTGATAACCATGGAAAGATAGACATCGTCTTCGGCCCGCTCGGAAACTTTGATCCGGACATGGGCCAGATTGACGTTATGATCGGCAACCCTGGTGAAAAACGACACTCCCGGCCCGGAGACCGCCAGAAGTCCCTGGAGATAGTCGGCTAATTTGCCGTATTTCCGCGGCAAGGGGGGATAATCCTGGCCGGTCCGGAGGTAGTTATGGTCAAAGCGCATCGCCGTTTCCGGCAGAAAGTGGTGCTCGACCAGATACTCCACCAGTTCCCTCTTCGGGTCACCGGTGGCAAAGGCAAAACCGGCTTCGAGATCGGACGGGGCATAGTCGATTTTTTCCTTGCCCAGATCCATCCCGCCATACCACTCCTTCATCATTACATACCGGCTTGATTTCGGCATAAAATCGATAAAGGCCGTCTCCCCCTCCTGGCGCAGTTCGTCCGCATAAACGCGAATGGCAAGCTGATGCATCATGGTGCCGTAGACATTGAAGCCGGCAACGAGGCTGTAATAGATGCGTTCGATCAGGGGATAGTCCATCACCCAGATGGTGCGCGGCAGATTGCCGAGCGGCCCCCGGTGCACCGAGGCGCTGTCAAAGTGGCGAAAGACGGTGAGCAGCGGGCTGTCCGAGCCCTTTTCGCCCCTCCAGATCGCTGCCGCGCCCGGTTCCCGGTAGCGATAGTAGGACGAATAGAAGCTTTGTCTTTGTTTGGCAAATTCGGAGGCCTTGGCCCGGTATTCCCTTTTGATGAAGGCGGTTATCCGCCCCAGCCAGTTCTGCTCCATCACCGGCATTTCCAGGAGATCGCCGTAAGACTTCAGGAAGCCCGGGTGTTGCACGCTGAGGTCATATTGCGGATCGAGAAAGAGCAGCCAGAAATGATCCTGCACCACATTGAGGGCGATCTGGCCTTTACAGACCGGACCGTGAATGAAGGTCATGATGATATAGTGGATATTATCGAGCAGGAACTGGTATCGGGAGGAGGGCGGAATCTGTTCAAAGGCCAGAAACGGATTGCTGCTGGTTTTCTGGTCATAGCCGATGCGTGCCGGCGGGAGCTGCCACTTCGGCTTTATGAATAACTCCGTGAAGCGCTGTAGCTGGGCGTCGGAGAGCGGAAAGACCATATGGGTCTTATGGACGATGGTCGAATGGATTTTCCGGAACCGATAATAAAAATCTTTTTCTCCGGGATCATCGTAGGGCAGCGCCGTGGCGATCACCTTGACCGGCGACCCGGGTGGACTGTGGGACCGGACCAGTTCGTAGAAAACATTGGTGGCGGTACCAAATTTGATATGGGCAAGAAAGAGGTGTTCATAGAGATACCTGGCAGTCACCGCGTGCTTGGCATCTTTTTCGTTGAGAAATGCTTCCCATTGGTCAAGCTGCCGCCGGTCGGCATCGGCAATCGCCTCGAGCTGGACCTTTTGTTCCCCCTCCGGTCCTGAGGCCCCCTGCCCCAGCCAGCCGGCGATGATCGCAAATTCATCGGCGTGCAGCGGTGGAAATCCAAACGGCATCCCCCGGTTCGGATGCTTTTCGAGAAACTCGCCAAGCTCTTCCTCGGACTGGGCACAGCTCAGATCCTCCGCCTCCGGTCGAAATTCATCCCTGTCGCTGATGGGATGAGTTTTTTTGAAATCGAGAAGCTGGAGGAGCAGCGAGGTATTGCCACCGCATTGGCCGGTGGTGCTGGTGACGCTGTGAAAGCCTTTATGCCGCCACTGGGTGACGGTATGGGCATCCATGAACAACCGGGTCGGTTCCATGGTCCGCAGGCGATAGGCGTTATAAACCGCTTTCTTGCTGGCCCCGCGTTCCAGGCCCTCAAAAGAGTCCAGTTTCAGCTGACAGGGTGAATTATAACAGCTGTGACAGACCACGCACCTCTTGACCAGGATCGGCTGGACCTCGGTCAGATAATCGATGGCCCGTTGCGGCATGGTAAACTGCACTGGCGGCAAAGCCTTGGAGGCGCAACCGGCAAGAAGAAGGAGAAGGGAAAGCAACACCAGGCAGCGGTAAGTCATAGATCCTCCCAGGAGTCTGAAACGAAAAAACGAGATCAGAACAGCACCGCCTCGTCATCCTCAGCCGACTTAAACCTGACCAGGTTCCGCCCCTCCCGTTTCGCCGCATAGAGGGCCTGGTCGGCACGCCTGAGGAGGGGCTCGATCTCCCGGTCGTCTCGCGCCATCGCGGTGCCGCCGGTGCTCACCGTCACCCGAATCGTCTGGCCGTCACACTCCGCCACCATCGTTTCCACGACCCCTCGCAGCCGCTCCGCCAAAAGGGTCGCGCCGTCACTCGACGTCTGGATGAGGACAATCCCGAACTCTTCCCCGCCAAGTCTCCCCAGAAAATCCTCATCCCGAAGAATCGATGAAGCAACATCGGCAAACATCGCCAGAACCAGGTCGCCGGCATGATGGCCATAGGTATCGTTAATCGCTTTAAAGTGATCGATGTCCAGGACCAGGACACTGAGGGGTTGGTCATACCGCTCGGCCCGTCGAAATTCCTGTTGGAAGAGGGTAAGGAAATGATTGCGATTGTATACGCCGGTCAAACCATCGGTGGTGGCCAGCCTCTCCAGTTCCTTTTGAAGTCTTCGGGTCTCGGTGACATCTTCCTGAAGGGCGAGAAAGCCGGTTATTTCGCCCGATTTTTCAAAGATTGGGGAAATTTTCGTGGAGATGTAATAGGGTGAGCCATCCTTTCGCCGGTTCTCCAGGTCTCCGACCCAGACATTCCCGGAACGGATGGTCCGCCAAAGCTCCCGGTAGGTTTCTCCCGAGATGTGGTCCGGCCTGAAAATCCGGGGATTCTTGCCGAGAAGTTCGCTGCGGTTGTAGCCGCTCATCCCCTGAAAATTGGAATTGACCGAGCGAATCCGCCCGTCGATATCGGTGATAACCACCGCGGTGGGGCTCTGGTCGATAGCGGTGGCCAAAAGATTCAGCGACCTTTCCCTTTTATCCCTGTTGACCTTGATGATCGCCAGATGGAGCGCCTGGGCGGCGAGGGCCAGAAGCACCAGTGGCACCACCCACGGAAGGTGGCGATAGTGTCGGAGAAAATGAAGGTAGGAAAGTTCCGAAGCTGGAACGAGGGCAATAAAATGCCAGGCATAACTGCGGCTCGGCCGCTCTGGTTCCCGAGCCTCCTCCCCGGCGACGGCCACCGCCCGGCCGATGATTTTTTCCGGAATGATCGTGGTAAAGGCAAAGAGTCCGTCGGCGGTCAGGAACCGGCCAGTCTCACTGCCTCGGACCGCCCCCCAGAGTTCCGGACGGGCGGCTCCGAGGGTCCTGGCATCCGCCGCCGGCAGAACCGCCGCCCCCTCCTCCGGACGAGGCCCCATCAACCAAGAGCCATTGCCGTCGACGATCATACAGCGGGTATTCGCCTGCCCGGCAAAGGCCTCGGTCAATCGGTCGTGGAGCCCGCTTACGCCCAGGTCGATAAGAACCATCCCCCCTTTCCGTCCTCGAGGGTCAATCACCGGGGTCGCCACCCGAATTGCCGGCGATGATGGGTTATCGGAGGATTTGCCGGTCAAGGTCGCCGTATCCGGCGAAGCAACCAGGATATCCGCCCACTCCAGCTGCAGCGTTTTCTCAAGAAGAAGCAGCTCTTCAGAGCTAGGATCTCGCTCGTGAGGCGTTCCAGGAACTGCCTCACCCCTTGCCGCCACGACAACGTTCTTCACACCGTCGAGATCAACATAGCGCACCAGTTCAT
>JBBRGP010000249.1:0-4295 GCA_038224105.1 Desulfobulbales bacterium
TCCCTCGAAGTACATCGCCTTCAAAGAGATCAAATCAATCATGCCTTTGAGGTCGCCTTCCAGTCCGATCGGCATCTGCAGCATGTGGGCATTGAGGTCCAGTTTTTCCCTGAGTTGCCGGGTAACCCTCTCAGGGTTGGCACCGGTGCGGTCACACTTATTGACAAAGGCGATCCGGGGAACATTGTATCTGGTCATCTGGCGGTTGACCGTGATTGACTGGGACTGAACCCCGCCGACCGAGCACAGCACCAGAATGGCGCCGTCCAGCACCCGCAGCGCCCGCTCCACCTCAACGGTGAAGTCAACGTGGCCGGGCGTGTCGATGATATTGATATCGATATCCTTCCAGGAACAATAGGTGGCCGCAGACTGAATGGTAATGCCGCGCTCTTTTTCGAGTTCCATGGAATCCATTTTCGCACCGACCCCGTCCTTGCCCCGAACCTCGTGAATTGCATGAATTCTTTTGGTATAGAACAGGATACGTTCGGTCAAAGTCGTCTTTCCCGAATCGATATGGGCACTGATACCAATATTTCTTACTTTCGATAAATCCTTGTTCATGGCGGCTGTCCTTTACAACGTTTGCCAACCGGTTAACTTCCGGCCTCGCTTTTTCAAGCTGTGTGAATAAATAAAAAAGTAAGGAGTCGCAGTAGCCTGCAACTCCTTACTCAACTGATTCCAGCGCTGCTACCTCAGATCCGCAACGGCCCTTAACTATGGGCCTGGGGGGTGGTACCACACCAGGAGACAAGAAAAGGGATGCCCAACTGCTCCCCGATAAACGGATTTTTTTAAATTCCCCTCACGGGGTCGAGCATGCCAAGAGGTATAATCGGGAAATGAAAAGATAAGCACATCGGGGCAACATTTTAAAATACACTAACGTTAGTAAAAAAACCACAAAAAAAAGCACAGCTACCGCTTCTCCGGATGTTCACATCGCGCCACCTTGGAGGAGTGAACAGCCGGGTACGAATACTCTCTTCTTTCGTTGTATTAAATTTATGGTTGACATCGTGAAAACCATCAAGTAAATAGGAATTATTACTTGTTAGTAAGCTTTATTGAAGCGTTTGGACGTTCCGCATCATCTTCATCTCAACCTACCAGGAGGATTACATGAGCAAAACCGTAGAAAACTTGAAGGCTGCATTTGCAGGAGAATCGATGGCTCGCAATAAATATACCTTTTTCGCCAAGGTTGCCCGGAATGAGGGATATCATTACATTGCCAAAATTTTCGAGGAAACCGCATTCAACGAAATGCGCCACGCCAATGATCATTTCAAAATGCTCAACGGCATCGGCGACACCGCCGCCAACCTGAAAGAGGCCCTTGAGGGGGAAGATTACGAAACCGTGTCGATGTATCCAACCTTCGCCAAAGAGGCCGAGGAGGAAGGCAACATGGAAGCGGCCATGCTCTTCAAACAGATCGGCAAGATCGAGGCGGAGCATCGTGAGCGCTACAAGAGATTGCTGGACATGGTAGCCAAAGGAACGGTTTACAAACGTGAAAAACCGGTAAAATGGAAATGTTCGCTGTGCGGCTACACCTACACCGGCAACGAACCACCGTCAAAGTGCCCGAGTTGCAAGCACCCAAAAGAATATTACGAGCCGGCCGATATGGATCTCTAGAAATACCTCCCCGGTTGTACGCAACCTTACTATACAACCGGGGCGCTTGTTGGCGCCGGCAAGGAGAGATATCATGGTCAGACCGATTAAGAATCAGCTTTGCCGATCGATAAAAGCGATCACCCGGGTCCTCCTGGTGATCATCCCGCTCCTGATTATCTGCTGCGCCCGCCCCCCGACCAGGCAACCGGAGTCTCCCGCCCTCTACCTTTCCCCCATCCCACCAACCGTTGCCGCCGGTCACGCCCCGGCGTATCTCATCCGCGACCCTTCGGCAACATTTAATAAGATAGGCACCCCAAGCGGTCGGAAGACGACCGGCGGCGATCCGGAGATCTTCGTCGATCCCAAAAGTCCGACGATCTATTTCGAGAGCCAGGATTTCCAGACCGCCAAAGGCCGTTACACCAATTTGATCTATCGCATCCATTTTCAGGAGGTTCCCCTGGACTGGGGCAGAATCAACCTGACGGCGGGACGCAACTCCGGCCTCCTCTTTATCTATACCCTTGACGAAACCAGGACCCTGCCGCTGGTGACCACGGTACACACCTGCGGCTGCTTCCTCGCCTTTCTCCCCACCGATGCCATGCCCAAAAGTGGTTTGCCGGCGGACTGGTCGACAGGCCCGCAGTCGGTCTACGGCCAATCTCTTCCCGGAATTATCCACCTCGGCAAAGACCAGACTAAGAACCGCATCGCCTTTACCCTGGCAAGCGAAACCCACCGCGTCGACGATGCCACCGTTGTCGCTAAAGATTCCTTGAAAGCCGCCGCCGACTCGATGACCATGGACCTGCTGCCCATGCAGGCGCTCTCCCACCTCCCGTTCCGCGACAAAACGGTGTCCTTTTTCGAAACTGACGGGTCGCGAGCGGGCTACGTCAAGGATAACGGCAAGATCCTCGAGCGGCTTCTCATCAGCTGGTGGGCGATGGATCTCTATGTCGGCGAGGACAAAGCTTACGGCAAGGACGATAAAAGCGGGGCAATCTTCTACACCAGCCTCAAATTCTGGGCCAGAAAGGCTTCCGACCTCAAGGATTTCCCAGCCTTCCTCTCCTACTGGGGGTGGCAACTCTAGCGCCGTTTCGTCCGGTCGGGAAACGCCACATGGAGCGAGCTCAAAAATCTCGACGGCTCTGGTTCTTTTTCAATTGAGTTCTACACGGAAGAAGACCAGGATCTGCTGGTGTATGCAGAAGACACCGGCGGTAAGCCGTTATGCATCCGTATAAATGGTGCGTCGCCGACGCCGATTGCCGTTGCTGCAACTGAACTCCGAATTGACACCGCGGAGCTATCGTGCTATCCCTTATCTCTGGGAATTCCCCGATATTGTCCTCCTTACGGATGACGTTTCCAACCACGCGTAGATTTCATTCAGTTTGGTGACCACATGAAAAACCTCCTTGCGTCGATCATCATCGGCAGTGCCTGTCTCCTTCTTCCGGAACACGCGGGCTCTGAAGAGATACGGCACGTTATCCTCTGCGAGAGCGACGGCTTCGCCCCGCACCATTGCGATCTGCCGTTCGCTCCCCGGCATGCGGAGATTAAAGAAATCCGGAAGGCCAAGCAACTTTCCAGCAAGCCGTGCATCGAAGGAAAATCGTGGGTGGCGGACGAATCGGGAATTACCGTGAAAAACGGCTGTCGCGCCGAATTTCTCGTAGTCTTCCGGGTCTCCGACCGTTCCGAGCGCCGCGAGCGCCGGCATGAGCGCTCGTATTCCGGATACCGGCAGGAAGAATCGGAGGATTGGTCCCGGAATGCCCCGCGGTACATCGAGGATCCTTCCGATATCGTCATCCGTTCCTTTGAAGATGTCCTGAACAGGCGACCATCCCGTGAAGAAATGCGCTACTACCGGGATCTGATCATCGAGCGGTATTGGACCGAACGGCAGCTTCGCCGTGACCTCCGGCATCAAGGCCGCTGAGGAGAGGGGAATTGACGGTCGCCGCGGCGGATTTTCCGTGTAACCACTTCGTGCCCACCTGATGCTCTCCGCCAGCCAGAACTTCCTCCAGCACTGCCTGCTTTTTGACATCGAGGTCAATGAAAAGAGGAAAATCTATTCACTGGGTGCGGTTTGCAACGGCAAAACCTTCCAGATTCCACCGGGCAAGCCGATCGATCGCCGCCAGCTTGAGGACTTCGACGGCTTCGCGGCCGGCGCCGCCTTTATTCTCGGCCATAACCTTCTCAGCCATGATATCCCGGCGCTGCGACAACTGGCGCCATCGCTGAGACTCCTGCAAAAGCCGGCAATAGACACACTCTATCTCTCCCCTCTTGCCTATCCTGCCAACCCCTACCATCGCCTGGTTAAAAATTACCGGATTGTCCGCGACAGTCTGAACGATCCGGTGCAGGATGCGCAGCTGGCCGGCAAGGTCTTTGTCGAACAGTGGGAGGCCTTGACCAACCAGCTCGCCGCCCCGTCCGACGCCCCGATCCTCTACCGCGGTTTTCTGCAGGACGATGCCGGTCTCGCCGGTACCGCCCAGGCTCTCTCGGCCATGGGCATCCCAGCGCTGGCCGGCAACGACCTCTATGACTGTTTTTCCTGGCTGGCATACAAATACGGTTGCCGCGGCGCGGTCGATCATATCGTTGACCAGCTGGCCGATGGCAATCTC
>JBBRGP010000250.1:0-4271 GCA_038224105.1 Desulfobulbales bacterium
GGGTCAGGTCGCTGCGGTAGAAACCGGCGGTGGCAAAGGTCGAATCGACCGTTCCGTCGGCGTTAAAGCGCCCGACGAAGGTTTGCCGCTGCGTCCCGTTGTTGACATAGCCGGTCACCAGAACACGGTTTGCGGTATCAAGGACGATATCGTTGAGCGCCGATTCGGTTCCGGCCAACGCCGGTACCAGCAGTCCGGTCTCACCAAAAGGCTCATCAATGGTGCCATCCTGGTTCAGTCGCAACAGTCCGGCCTCGGCGGCACCGTTCCTGGCAAACGAACCGGCGGCGAGTATTTTCCCGTCTGTCTGAACGGTAATTGCCTTGATTTCAGCATCAAAGCTCAATGGCACCAAAGCAATACCGTTTGTGCCAAAGGTTGCATCCGGCAGTCCTTCGGTATCCGTTTTTACGACAAACCCATACTTGCTGGCATCAGCTCTGGTGACCGTACCGGCCGCGAAAATCGACCCGCCGGCGGTCAAGTTGACGGCGTAGGTGTTTACCACACCATCGGCGATCGGCAAAAGCAGCTGACCGCTGGCGGCAAAACCATTATCCAGAAAGCCATCGGCCGTCAGCCGGACGACGGCGATATTGTGTTCGCCGTCATTAGCTGCCCCGGCGACGACAATCTTGCCGTCAGTTTGAAGCGCCAGACTCCAGACGACACTGTCACCGGATCCCAGACTGTGGGAGAAGATGCCGTCATTGTTGAAATCGGTGTCAAGTTCTCCGTTGGACTGGTACCGGGCAACAACAAGATTTTTGACCGCCCCGTTGTTGTAGTATCCGGCCACGACAATCTTGCCGTCGGCCTGGGGAGCGAGATCAAGGATCTCATCATCGCCGCTGCCGAAATCCCGGACCACAAAGCCATTGTTGCCGAAGGTGGTGTCAAGTCGAGTCGCCGCCAAGCCATTACTGAGACACACCGTTACAAGAAGGAAAAAAACAGCCAGCCAGCTCAGTGCCTTATGTGTCTGCCTCATTGTCTGCCTCATTGCCGCCTCCATCCGGAAAAATTTTCCGCAAAATATCCATCTTCACCTTCTAGTTGCACCCAATATCCTGAAGGTACTAATTCCAATAAGATACCAAGTTGGCTTGAAAGTAGGGTGCACTCCGTGCACCATCCCTGGTTTTATTGGTGCACGGAGTGCACCCTACGAAAAACAAATGCCAATTTGAATGCAAATCCGAATAATACCCACATGTGGCGGTGTTAGCCAATCATCTGGTTCATTTCAAAAATAGGCAGGAGAATAGAAAGAACTATAAAACCCACCGCCAACCCCATACCGACGATCATCAAGGGTTCAATCAGCGAAGTCATCCCGATAATGGCCGTTTCCACCTCCCTCTCATAGGCACTCGATACTTTTTTCAACATAGCCTCGAGAGTACCGCTCTGCTCACCCACCGCAATCATCTGGACAAACATCGGCGGGAACCATTCCGAATCCGAAAGAGCGACAGTCATGCTCTGGCCCTTCCGCAACTGCTCCATCGCCTGATCGATCACCTTGGAGACATGAACATTATCAACCAGGGCCTGGACAATCTGCATCGCCATCATCAGTCCGACCCCACTCTCCAGTAAACTTCCCAGGGTCGATGAAAACCTTGCGAGAATCACCTTCTGGAGAACGGGGCCAAGGATGAAGGATTTGAGTTTAACATAATCCCAGAGACTCTTCCCTGCAGGTCTTCTAACAAGATAGCGCATCCCCGAAATTATAACACCTATAATCATAAACACTACCCACCAGTATATCTTCAGAAAATCGCTCAAACCAATAAGAAACAGAGTCGGCAACGGCAAGACCCGATTCATTTCGGCAAAGACCTGGGTGATATTGGGAACGATATAAGTAATCAACACAAAGAGGATGGCTGATCCGATAACCCCCATAAATACAGGATAGACCAAAGCCGCCCGAAATCGCCCTTTCAGCGCTTCCTGATTTTCAGCAAAATCGGCGAGGCGTTCCAGGACGATATCCAAGGTCCCGGATGCCTCGCCGGCACGGACCATATTGATAAAGACGGAGGAAAAAATTTTCGGATGCTCACTGAGCGCATTGGTGAGACTGTTGCCCTCATTCACGGCCCCTTTAATCTGAGCGATCACCTTTTTCAGTCCCGAATTGCGGGTTTGCGCGACTAGCGAATCAAGAGCCTGAACCAAAGGGATGCTCGCTCCGAGGAGTGTTGCCAGTTGTCGGGTCATGACACTGATTTCCTCCGATTTGACCCGCCTGAACAACCCGAATCCAGAGCCATGCCCGCCGGTTTTACTTCGCCCCTGCGCGGTCAGAGTTATGGCGACGGGATATTTGCCCAGGGAGCGGAGTTTGGTCCGTGCGTGGGATTCACTGTCCGCATCGATTATTCCTTTGGTATTTTTACCCCTGGCGTCAAGGGCCCGATATTCAAAGACTGCCATAACGTGTCTTTATCTCACATTGGGGGTCAACCATCGGTAATTCGGCGTTTTCGGTTAAGGCGTGGGTTTCGGCGCTGCTGCCGGTGCCGGAGCTGCTTTGGCCGCCGGCGGGGGATTGGCGGATGGGGCCGGGACTGGCGCGGGGGGAGGCGCCTGCTGAGCGTCCAGCAATTCCACCTCGAACACCAGGGTGGCGTTGGGCGGGACGACGGCACCGACGCCCTTTTCACCGTAGGCGATCTCCGACGGACAGACCAGTTTTGCCTTGCCGCCGACCTTCATCATCTGGACCCCCTCGGTCCAGCATTTGATAACGTTGTTCAGGGGGAACTCAGCGGGTTGTCCCCGTTTAAACGAGCTGTCGAACTCCTGACCGTCGACCAGGGTCCCACGATAATTGACCTTAACCTTGTCCGTTGCCGCGGGTTTTGCTCCCGTCCCCTCCTGGGTGGCCAGGAAGATCAGTCCAGAGGCGGTCTTGACAGCGCCCTTTTCCGCGGCGGCCTTCTCCATGTATTCTTTGGCCATGGCGGCAAGTTTTTCCCCTTGGGCCTTGCGCCGTTCATTGGCCAAGTCCTGAACCTTGGCATTATAGGCCTCGAATTCAATGGCCGGCTTGTTGCCGGTGACGCCGTCCGTTACTCCCAATTGCACCATCTCCAGTTCAGTCTTGGTGAGATTGAAGACGGAAAGCGTTCGGGCCACCGAGAGACCGACGGCATAAAGAGTCTTCTGTTCTTCGGTCGTCGGTGGTTCGGCGGCAAACGTCGTACCCGACAGCAAAACAGTCAGCATTGCAATCATGACTAAACGCATAAATATCTCCTCTTATAAGATGGTTTGATGTACCCTAAATGGCTGAGGATGGCCGGAGATCGCTTTCCCGATACCCCGTTAAAAATCCTTTCCCTAATGATCCGCGCCACTTTGAAAGACAAGGCTATCCTCTTCTGGTGGATCTGGCAAGTCTTTTCCGCTCCACCGGCGGCACTGGTGCCCGGCTCGAGAGCGGTCCCCAGATGATGCCCACCCCCCGGTTCCCCGCCATATTTGGCCGCCTGCCTTCAAGCCAGACAGCACCGTTTCCGAGCGTTGGGATTTTTCCTATGCTAGACGGGATCCGTGATATTCCATTTACATATAATCTTCGCTATCAGCGGTTCCGCCCCCCAAGATTGGTTCGCCGGTCCTGCCATCGGTCATCTCGCCAGTGGTGCCGATCTTCATCGCGCCAGTGTTGACGATCGTCATCTTGCCAGTGATGGCGATCAATATGCCTGCCATGTCGGTCCCGGCACACCGTTTTTGTCACCTCCCGGAAATTGCCATGACGACCTTCCGTCACTATAAATTCCCGGCAAATTATTCCCGATTGATGGGGGAAAACTGGACGCGGAACCGGCGGAATGAAGAAAACCGGCTGGGCCAGACCATCGGTCGTCTCATAACCATCCCAGTCCTTCCCCTTACCTCTCGTTTTTCCGAGTATATTGTCGACCTTGGTGCCATGAAGGGTTACCTCCCCCTCCCCGGTTATCAGTACGCTGCCCCCGTATTCCTGAGCTTTTGCCTGCGTAGGTAGGCCTGCCAGGATAAATACCGTCGCAAGTGCCACCGTGGATGTCTTCATGCTCTCCTCCTCCCTGCGAGATTCCGCGCTGATGAAGCCTCTTTTGTTTTCATTAGGGACTCGGGAAATGTTAATATACCTGGATCGCGCCAGGATTTGGGCTATATTTGGCTGCACCGATTGAGCAAAACCACAGGCGTAGCAGCGCTCCGTCGAGGATTTTGTGATTGAGGCTGCAGTCAAAGATGGTCCG
>JBBRGP010000251.1:0-4267 GCA_038224105.1 Desulfobulbales bacterium
CCTCGAGATCGCCGGATACCCGGGAAAGTGCGGCAATGGTCTGGACTTCCTCTGCCGAAATGCTTTCCTCCGTTCTCCGCGGCAGCAGCCAGGTAATGGTTCGGCAGAGCCAGATAAAGGGCTTGAGCAGCACCACCATCGCTTGCAAGGGGTAAGTGACATAGGGTGCCAGTTTGAATGCATAATTAACCCCAATGGTCTTCGGCAGGATCTCCGAGAAGATGAGAATGGTCAGGGTAAAGGCCGAAGAAAAAAGCAGGAGGTTCTGATCACCGAAGATCTTTGCCGCGCTTGCCCCGGCCACCGACGCCCCGATGGTATTGGCAATGGTGTTCAAGGTGAGTATCGCAGTAATAGGTTCGTCGATATCGGCCCGAAGATGCTGCAGGCGTTCCGCCGCGGCATGGCCGTTTTTCTTGAGCATTTCGACCTGGATCGCCGAAATTGAATAGAGTACCGCCTCGCACAGTGAGCAGCAGAACGACACCGCGATGGCGATGGAAACGGAGGTAACGAGGGTCTGGATCACTGCTGAATCTCCCCAAAAAAACGTTCGTATCCGTGGCAATCAGGGACGGCGGCAAAGGTAAACGTTGCCGATTGATGACGAAATACTTAAATATTTTGTAACGATGTTTGAATTATACTGTAAATTGCCCGAGAATAAAGAGCGAAGCCGAAAATCTTCTGTAATTCCACCCCAGGTATTTCATGAAAAGTACAAAACTTGCCGTCTTGAAAAAGAATCTAGAAGAGTACAAAGGAGACCTCCTGGTCGTTCTGGTGACCCTGGATAAAAATGGGGCACTGATCGCAGAACCGCCGGTTCGACCGCTGCTCGATTCTCTGACCGAATATAAGGAGTTTTCCGGTAAAAAAGACGAATACCTCCAGCTCTACCCGCCTTTCGGTCCGCTGGCCGGCCGGCTGAAGTGCCGGCGACTGCTCCTGGTCGGGCTGGGCTGTCTCACCGATGTTGCCGATACCGATGATCGAAATGAGGTGTTGCGCGGAGCCGGCGGTATCATTGCCGGGCAATGCAAAAGCTGCAAGGCTGCAAGCGTCGGCATAGCCCTTCCTGTCCTGGCCGAATTGACGGATATTGCCATGAGCCAATTTTTGAGCGAGGGTATTCTCCTGGGCGACTACCAGTTTCTTAAATACAAGACGCCAAAAAAGGACGAAGACAGCTATTCCGGATTGGCTAAGATCGAATTTCTGGCGGAATCTCATCACGCCGCTCTCCGCCGCGGCCTTGCCAAGGGGAGTAACGGTGCCTTCGCGGCGATTACCGCCCGGGATATGGCGAATGAGCCGGGGAATGGCTGGACTCCCGCCCACTTTGCCGGGTATGCCTTGAAGCTTGCCAAAGATTTTCAGTTGACCTGCACCATTCTGGAAAAATCGGACATAATCAAGCTTGGCATGGGCGGGATCGTTGCCGTCAATCAAGGCTCGGAGGAGCCGCCGAAATTGGTGATTCTTGACTACGCGCCGTCACAGTATCGGGAAACCGTACTCCTGGTCGGTAAAGGGCTGACCTTTGATTCAGGGGGAATCAGTCTGAAACCGGCGCAGGGGATGATGGAGATGAAATACGATATGTGCGGCGGCGCGGCCGTGCTCTCAGCCATGGAGGTGATCGGCCGGGAAAAGCCGAAGGTCAGGGTGGTGGCCATCGTACCGGCAACCGACAATATGGCCGGCGGCGGAGCCGTGAAACCGGGAGATATTATAACTCATTATGGCGGGATTACCGCCGAAATTGAAAATACCGACGCGGAAGGAAGGTTGGTACTGGCCGATGCCCTGGCCTATGGGATTGAAAAATTCACCCCTGCCTGCGTCATCGACCTGGCGACCTTGACCGGAGCGGTGATCATCGCCCTCGGTCATCATTATTGCGGTCTGATGAGCAACAATGAGCGGCTGGCGGAAAAGCTTATCGCCGCCGGGCGTGCCTGCGGCGAGCCGCTCTGGCGTTTACCGCTGGGCGAGGTGTACGTCAAGCAGATCAAATCGCAGGTTGCCGATATCAAAAATACCGGAGGGAAACCGGCGGGAAGCATCACTGCCGCTGAATACCTCCATCAATTTGTCGGCAAAGTTCCCTGGGCTCATCTGGACATTGCCGGAACGGCCTGGGATTTTACCGAGAAATCCTATATTCCCAAAGGTCCTTCCGGTTTTGGGGTGAGGACCCTGACAGAACTGCTCCGGCGCTGGGAGGATGGATTGTTCGCCGGTACCGCCGCTTAAGATGAAGCGGAACGGGCAGGGAACGTTGCCGCCAAAGGGAGGATGAGCGAACTGTTGCCAAACGGCTGCTACGTTGATGCGCCGATGACCCGGGCCTGGCCGTCGATGGTGATAGTGTCCCCGGAGGTGAGCTTTCTGCCCCTTCGGGTTTCAACTTTACCATTTACCATCACATCGCCATTCTGTATTCTCATTCTGGCATCAAAACCGTCCTGAACCAGGTCGGCAAGTTTCAGTGCCTGGCCGAGTTGAATCGGCAGGTCCTTTATGGTAAGTGTTTGCAATTGTTTGGACATGATTAAAGTATTAGGTGACGGGGTGGGCCGCTTGCGGTAATCCGCAATGGCCAGTTTCCCGCGTGTCGGCGGCTTGTCGGCAGGATACCTCGTTTTAGTGGCGGAAACAAGGCCGGTGGACGATGCAGTTGCTCCAAGCTCTCGGGCACTTGTGCAAAATAGTTCGAATTCTTCAAATAATATGGTATAAAGCGGAAAAAAATGTTGGTATGGTTTTGTTAACTTTGTTCTGTAACAATAGCCATTCGATGGCGGAACTGCTTTGGAACTGTCGATTTCCCGGTGCGCGGTGACAGGATTTATATAATAATTTCCACAAGGGAGTATACATTATGCGAATGAATTCAGTTGTAAAAAAAGTTGGATATGGCTGTGCTGTGATCCTGACATTCGGGCTGTTGTCAGGGTGTGCCAGCGGAGGATACTCCACCGCCCAGCCAATTAAACAAGATGAGTTGTCACCGGTGTCAACGATGGTCGAGAGTTATGGCGATATCGAATTACCGATAGAAATGGTCCTTGAGCCGGAAAAGAGCATGGCCATGCGCACCGATTCCTTTCAGGGCGGTATTCATGTATATCGGGGCAGGGTCCAGGTCGGCTCTCTGCGGGACTATGTGATCGTGTCAATGCGTAATCACAAATGGAAACTTGCCGGCGAGGCATCGTACAAAAATGTCATGCTCGCATTTACCAAACCCAACAGAACATGCATGGTGGTGTTGTCTGAGGATTCCACCGGCGTTCTCGGCAAAACCCAGGCCAATCTTTATGTAACGGTTGACTTGGCAACGGCGGCCAAGGTTAATCCCTTCGGTGAACCGGTGGCCCAGTAACGCTCCTCCGGGTGAAGTGATTGTTTCGATCTGGTACGAAAAGCGCAGTCGAACATGGCGGCGGGAAGGATCAGATCGAACAATCGGCGGGGTGTGGACAACACCCGCGGTCGTGCCGCATTGCTTTTTGACCAATTGCTTGAGGCGCTCCGCCCTCAGCAGCCGGTCTTTTTCCTGCCTTTCATATTCCCGTGTTTTTTGGTGTCGTCCAGCTGCAGTTTAAACCACCAGAAGAAAGCGGCGACCAGCATCATCAGTAAAGTCAAGGTATAGGTTAGGGGATCGAGCTCGGAGAACTGAGAACTGTCATATGAAAAACGATTATTCGGAAAGCCTGTTGGTCCATTTTCGGCGGGTTGAGGCCTTGCGGGCGGAGGCGCTGGCCTGCATGACCATTGATTTAAATGCCCGCCAACTCTGCGATCTCGAGCTGCTGCTGAATAGGGGGCTGTACCCGCTCTCGGGATACCTGGGAAAGGCGGATTACCTGTCGGTTCTGGAGCGTATGCGCCTCAGCGACGGCACGATCTGGCCGATCCCGATCTGCCTCGATGTCGGGGAATCGGTGGCAAAAAAGCTGAGCGTCGGCGAACGGGTGGCACTGAACGATCAGGAAGGGTTTCTGCTGGCGATACTGACCGTCGAGGAGATCTGGCAACCGAACAAAAAAATGGAGGCTGCAGCGATCTACGGCACCAAAGACGGGCCGGTTCATCCCGGTGTCGCCCAGCTCTACGAGCGGACCGGCCCTTGGTATGTCGGCGGCCGCCTGGAAGGCATCACCCTGCCGATTCACTATGATTTTCAACACCTCCGGCTGAGTCCGTCGGAGACGGTCCGGACCTTTACAATGAACGGCTGGCGGCGCGTTCTTGG
>JBBRGP010000252.1:0-4256 GCA_038224105.1 Desulfobulbales bacterium
TGGGCTATATTTGGCTGCACCGATTGAGCAAAACCACAGGCGTAGCAGCGCTCCGTCGAGGATTTTGTGATTGAGGCTGCAGTCAAAGATGGTCCGAAGGCTGGATGCGTTATGGTATATTAACATTTTCCGAGTCCCTTATAAGTCTTGTGAGACCATCATCCTAGAGGCCATGTCAAGGAATCATCCAGGATTTAACCAAATATCCGGCCCATATCCGGTTCATGTCGTGCTTTTACGTTGGACGATCTGCTGGTTTAAACATATCAAACAAGGGAGAGGACGGCGACGTTACCCGGTTATGGCTGCTGACATTACGAGCTTGACAGAGTCATATCAGAACTTTAGAATAACCAGAGAGTTGGCGGGACGCTGTTTTACGAAAGAGTCTTACTGAAATTTTACAGCCGCCAAGGCAGGGGAACCCGGGCGACCCCCTCCTCCGGCTGCTTACGCTTTGTCTTGGCGATGGCCCCCATGATTTTGCCGAAACAAGGACCCTCAAGGAGCGAAAATTGGCTAAACTATTTGTCATTATTTGTTCAATTTTCTTTCTTTCATCAACAGGCCACGCGGCCAACGAGATACAAAGAAATCAAAACGGAGGATTCTCCGCCAGTCTCAGTAATACCAAGCTCTCCGAATTGACAAAATCGATTACAGAGAACTATGGCATCGAGTTCAAAGGTCAAGATGATCTCTTTCAGTCGGCAATTTCCGTCTCTTTTGAAAATATAAAACTCGAAGAGATGGTCAAAAGAATCCTGGTTGGAAAGAATTTCGTATTTAAGTACAACAACCTGGGCAATCTCACTGAAGTTACCCTGCTGCCCAAGAGTCAAAACGATATGAAGGCAAGAAGCGCGAACCCGGCGATCAGCGCCAGGCCGCCGGTGTCGGCCGTCCCGCCTCCTCCTGCTTCGCAGGCGACCAATCCCGCTGGCACCGCCATTCCCGATTCGCCACCGGTGAAGGGCGACCAGGACAACAAGGAAGGAAAAGCCCCAAGTGACCCATCTTCATCGCCTGAGGTTCCTGTTCCCGTTCCCGAACAATAGGCTGACCAACCCTTCTGTCTGCAGGGTCGCAAAAAATACCCCCTTGTGGGGTGCCAGTCATTTCCCCGAAACAGGAAATTGTTTCTTTGACCTTTTTTTCGTTGTCGTGGTCAACGATACCGTGGCGATCATTGTCAGCGCGGTGGAGGAACAAAACAGAACCACCAGAGAAATTGCCGAGAACATCTCCCAGGCGACTCTCGGCATCCAGGAGGTCACCGAAAATGTCGGGCAGAGTCCGATCGTCGCCGATGAAGTCGCTCGGGATATCAGTACGGTAAGCAGCAACTCGACGGAAGTTGCCGGCCACAGCGGCGAGATGACCAACAATGCCCTGCGCCTGAGAGAACTGGCGAAAAAACTGCGGCAGTTGATCAGCGAGTTCAGGACCTGACCAGGGGCCCCCAACCCGGTCCGGCCAGGGAGGGACGCCGCTGCCTGGCCCGTCATCTGCAGATCACCAGGTTAATAGTTGATATTGATCTGAAATTCCTTCAAACGCTTATGGATAGAGCGGAGTTCGGTGATGGTGGTCCAGTTGGAAATAAAGATCGAAAAGGATTCTCTCACCTTGCTGAAGGCATTGGAGACCTGGACCAGCACCCCGAGGGTGATGAGGCCGGTGAACAGCCCCGTCCCCATGATCAGGTAGGGGACGATCACCATCAGCTGCTCAAAGAAATTGATCCACACATCAAAATAACCGTAGTGCAGGAAGAGGCGATTGTAGTTGAATTTCAGGCCGGTAAACAACTCGGTAATGGTTTCCGTGTGGCCGTAGTTGACCTTATCGTCCTCGGCGTAGACCAACTCCTTGCGAAAGGCCGCTTCCACCTTCTGATTGTTATACTCGAGGCCCGGCAGTTTGATCCCGACAAACCAGGAGATCAGCAGACCGCCCAGCGACACCAGCAGCGCCACCCACACCAGACTGCCGGGAACATCCCTGATTAATTCGAGATCTACTCCCTTGCTCAGGCCCCATAGAATCGGCAAAAAAGCAATCAGAGTCATGACCGCCCTGATCACCTGCAGGCCAAGGCTCTCAACGATTCTGGCGAAACGGTAGATATCTTCCTGGATCCGCTGACTGGCCCCCTCCACCTCCTTTTCCACCAGCTGCCACCGGGCAACGTAGGAAAAGGTCATGGCCTCCCGCCACTTGAAGGAATAGATCCGGGTGAAGTAGGCGGTTAACGTGGCGATCAGCACGTAGGGGAAGGCAATTTTGGCAAATTTCACCATCTCAACCCAGAACTCCTCCACCTTATGTTCGGTGGCCTTCTGGAGGATATTGTAAAAACCGCCGTACCACTCGTTTAACTGCACGGTCAACTGCACCTGAAGAAACAAGGCGAGCAAGAGGACCAAGCCGCCGCCATAGGCCCAGATCAACCACCTTCTGCTTTTATAAAACGATCGAAACATGTTTCCTTTTCCTTAATCCTTTCGATAATAAAGCTGCTTCAATCTATGGTCGCACCTGTTTTATCCTTTGTTCATCTCTCTCATCAGACTTCGGGCCAGCGCCGCCAGAACTGCGACGCCGCCGACCAGAAGCAGCCAGAGCAGCCACTTTTTCCACGGCGGGGGTAAAGGTGGCGCTTGCAGCGCCCTTTCACCGCCCAGGACAATCCTTTTGCCGAGACGGGCGGTCCCGATCGCCTGATTCGACGAGGGACCGGTTGCCGCCTGCAAAATCATCTGGCCGTCAACCTTGTTTTCCTCGTGCGCCAATTTGCCGCTGCCGAAAGCGAGAAGGAAGGGAGGATCGCCCCTGCCGACAAAGAGCATCTCACACGGCCGCCAACCAAGCTGCAGGGAGGGAAGTTGGCGGCCGGCCCGGATACCGGCTCCGTCCTCTTTGACGACGACCCGCCACAAACGGTCGGAGGTCGCCGGGAAGATGCATCGCCCCTCCCTTTTGTCGTCCTTGAAAAAAATTTATCTCCATGTTTTCACCCCAAAGAGTCCTGAAATGGGTGACGAAACATTTTTGAAGGCAGCTTACCGGCGTGTTATTTCCTAACGAATGAGGGTGGCCGCCTCCGCATCCCCGGGCAGACCTCTTTGCCGCAGGTAGGCCTGGATCTTCTCTCTTTCCACCGCCGACTTCTTCTGGACCAGATTGGCCTTGGCGGAAAGCGACTCGACCCGCACCGCCACCACGGTACAGAGCGCAACCGCCGGGGTGTCGGCGGTGATACCGGTAAATTCCGGGACGTTTTCATGGCTGGCCATCAGACCATTGAGGGCGGCAAGCTTTTCCGCCGGCTGCTCGACGATTTCCGCCTGGCCACGAAGGATCACCGACTGGTAGAACTGCCCGACATCACAGACGGGCATTGCCCGGTCATAGGCGGTGTCGAGATAGGCAAGGGGGATGTCCACCTCGAAACAGACCTTCGGATTATTCCGCAGATTGTCGAGTTTCTCGCCTTGCCGGGCGCAGTGAAAATAGACGGACTCCCCCAGATAGACGTAGTTGACCGGGGTGATATAGGGATAGCCGTCCTGACCCAGGGTAGCCAGCCGGCCCACCCTGGCCCGCCGCAAAATTGCCTCGATTTCCTGCTTGTCAGTTATTTCACATTGTTTTCTACGCATGTCGGATTCCTTGATTTTCTGGTGTTGCATACCCATCGGATAAAAAGGGCTGAAGGCGAAGACGGGGGCCTGGTTACCAGAGCCGAAAGAGTTCGGCGATACCCTTTCTCGCCAGTCCAGCCATCGCCAGATAGGCCTCGTCGGTAAAGGGCCGCTCCTCGGCGGCAGCCTGAATTTCTATCCACCGGCCATCCCCGGCCATGACAAAATTGGCATCGGTATCGGCGGCGGCATCTTCCGCATAATCGAGGTCGAGGAGGGCTCGACCGTCGACGATTCCGGCGGAAATTGCCGCCACCGGCGTGATCGCCGGGAGTTTTTCCAGGCTGCCGGCGGCGGCGAGTCTGGTCAAGGCGTCCCGCACTGCCAGAGCCGCGCCGGTGATGGCGGCGGTTCGGGTGCCGCCGTCGGCATTGACGACGTCGCAGTCCACCCGGAGGGTCCGCTCGCCGATGCTGGCGAGGTCGACCATCATCCGCAGACTTCTGCCGACCAGCCGCTGAATCTCCATGGTCCGTCCCGACTGCCCCTGGATCTCCCGACGGTAGCGGCTGTTGGTGGCGCAGGGGAGGATCCCGTATTCCGCGGTGA
>JBBRGP010000253.1:0-4233 GCA_038224105.1 Desulfobulbales bacterium
GGACCATCTTTGACTGCAGCCTCAATCACAAAATCCTCGACGGAGCGCTGCTACGCCTGTGGTTTTGCTCAATCGGTGCAGCCAAATATAGCCCAAATCCTGGCGCGATCCAGGTATATTAACATTTCCCGAGTCCCTAAGTGGTGACCGCCATTACACAACGGCACCTGGTGGCGCGAAGGCGGGGGCTGAAATAAAGGCTGAGCTGCCTTAGCGCGCCATGAGACGGCGGAGAAGAGCGGCCAGGTCGCGGTTTTCCAGGCGATGCAGCCCCGCCTCGGCAGCGGCGCCGGTTGCCGCTTCGAACATCGCGGCGTCGATGGCCGTTCCCGCGATGTGATCGTCGACCGCATCGCCGTAGGGCCGGTACTGATCCATGATGTTGAGATAGCAGTTAGGGGAGATCTCAGCCGCGAGAAAGTGGAAAATCGCCCGGGCCTCTTCAAGCCCGCCCGGCATGAGGAGGTGGCGGACCAGCAGCCCCTGTTCGGCAAGGCCCGCCGCCCCGGTCCGCAGATCTCCCACCTGCCGCTGCATCTCGGCCAGCGCCGCCCGCATCCTCTCCGGGTAATCCGGGGCATTGGCATAACGCCGCCCCGATTCGGCCGCCCAGAATTTCACGTCCGGCATATAGATGTCGACAATCCCGTCGAGCAGCCGCAGCGATTCGACCAGTTCATAGCCGCCACAATTGTAGACGAGAGGCGCCCGCAGCCCGGCCTCGATGGCCGCCGGCAACGCGGCGAGGATCTGCGGCACGACGTGGGTAGGGGTGACAAAATTGATATTGTGACAGCCCATCTCCTGCAATCCAACCATGACTGCCGCCAGTTGCCGGTCGGAGACGGCCCGGCAGTCCGGGTCTTCGGTCCGGCTGATCCCGTAGTTCTGACAAAAGGTGCAGAGCAGATTGCAGCCGCAAAAGAAAATGGTCCCGGAACCATCGCTGCCGACCAGCACCCTCTCCTCGCCGAAATGCGGGCCGTAGCTTGCCACCTCGGCCAACCGGCCGGTGCGGCAGAAACCCCGTTTATCGGCCAGGCGATCGATCTTGCACTGCCGGGGGCAGAGGATGCAGTTGCTTAAGAGCTTTTCGGCCTGGGCGATCCGCGTCGCAAGAAGACCGCTGGCCATTGCCTTCAGATATCTTGCCGCCATAATCGAGCCCTCCCCAGCTGCCGCTTGCCGTTTGCATCAATGCAGGCCTGCCCTCACCCCGCTTTCTTTCCACCCACCCACCCCATACCCATCGCGGAATAGAAGGATAAACGGAACTGCCGCACTGTATCCTTTTGACACCAAAGGTCAAATCTCATTTGACCTTGTTATTTCGGACTTCGCGCCCCTGCCTGCTATCAGGAGATATTTCCCGAAATGCTGCAAAGCAGCTGCAAGGAAACACCTCATTTTTCATCCTTGCAACAGACCATGACGAACAACATACGCTTGATATACGGCAGCAGTATAACCGAACTATACCCCCAAATTGCCGCACAGGAAATCCCTAACTTTTTTCCTTGTCGAATCGTCTGTTGGACGTCCCCGGTGCATTGCATCACATCATGATCCGGGGAATCGATAAGACAAATATTTTTTGTGATGCCAAGGATAAAGAAAGGTTTCTCGAGCGTCTCGAAAAAATCTTCCAGGAGCCGCAGTGCGTCATCTACGCCTGGGTCCTTATGGACAACCATGTTCACCTCTTGTTTCGGAGCGGACAGCAAGGCATCTCGGCAGTCATGGTACGCACAATACTCCAATCGTAAGTACCGGAGAACGGGGCACCTTTTTGAGAACCGGTATAAATCCATCCTTTGCGACGAAGACAACTATCTCCTCGCCCTGGTCCGCTACATCCATCTGAATCCCATACGGGCAAAGATCATCCGGACCATGAACGAGCTGGACACCCATGGAGCGGTCATCGGTCGATTATTGGGGAGGTTAAATGTTCCTGGATGGATATCCCAACGGTATTGACGCAATTCGGGGGAACGAAAAGCACAGCCATAAAAGAATATCGGCAGTACATGATGGAAGGCATGAATCTGGGACATGACCCCCAATTCTCCGGTGGCGGACTGATCCGGAGCCTTGGCGGATGGTCCAACGTGCTCTCGATGAGACGCAAGGATCAACAGAAAGAGACCGATGAGCGTATTCTTGGCAGTGAAGATTTTGTCCATCAAATACTCAAGGAAGCAGATAATAAGTATTTACGGCAAATCAAATGTCAACGATCAGGTCTGACACTCGGCAAGATTATCGAGCAAGAGTGTAAGAAAGCAAACGTTGGCCGGATAGAACTGGAAAGCGGCAGCCGCAGGATAATGGTCAGTCGTACACGGGCGGAGGTAGCCCGTCGCGGCATAGAAGAACTTGGTCTCTCGGCGGCAGAGATTGCGCGGCATCTCGGCGTAGCCACATCCAGCATTACGCGGGCGGTGGCAAGGATTCCGACCCGGGTCAAAACGCAACGTAGGTAACAACGTCCCTAATGTTCCGAGTCGCACTTTTAGCGGAGTGGCAAAGGGCGATTGGCCGAAAGTCAAAGCCTATTATCGCATGATCGACCAACCGGAGGACTCGGCGGTGAGCATGCCCAACATCCTGGCACCCCACCGCGAGCGCACCGTGAGGCGGATGATGGGACAAAGGACCGTGCTATGCATTCAGGACGGCAGTGATTTGAATTACACCAACCTGGGACAGTGTAGTGGTTTGGGGGAGCTTGGAAGCAACCAGACCGGGGCCAAGAGCCGGGGGCTGTACCTGCACTCCACATTGGCGGTGACGGTAGGTGGGCTGCCTTTAGGGGTCGTGCATGCCCAATGCATCGCCCCCGAAAGCAAGTCCGAGGAGGATAAGCGTCCGGCTCATGCCATCCCAATCGAAGAGAAAAAAACCTATGTCTGGCTGGAACATCACCGCGATCTGGTGGCACTGTCCGCCAAGTTGCCTCAGACACGGCTGGTTCACGTTTGCGACCGGGAAGCGGATTTTTTTGAGCTGTTCGACGAGCAACGCCGCAACCGTTGCGTCGAGCTGCTGGTGCGCGCCAAGCATAACCGGAACACTCCGGAAGAACCTTTCAAACTGTTCGAGACAGTCCGTCAGGCGCCGGTTTCGAGCCGGGTTCAAATTAACATCCCACGCCAAAGCGCCCGGCCGAAGAAAAGCAAGCAAAAGGCCCGACCAGCCAGGCCAGGTCGTTTGGCGGATATGGCAATACGTTTTCTTCCTATCCAACTTCGTCCGGCGCACTACCATAGCGATAAGGAGCCCATTGACCTTTGGCTGGTTCATGCCTTGGAAGAAAATCCGCCGGCCGATACCAAAGCCGTAGAGTGGTTCTTGCTGACAACCATCGAAATCACGTCGGTTTCGGAGGCCGAACAGTGCTTGCGCTGGTACGTTCTGCGGTGGCGTATCGAAGACTGGCACCGCGTGCTGAAGTCCGGGTGTCGTATCGAGGATCTGGCACACGCAACCGCTGAACGTCTGCGTCGGACGATTGCCATCAGTCTGGTCATTGCCTGGCGGATCATGCTGATGACCCTGCTGGGGAGAGAAACTCCGGAACTGCCGGCTGAAGTTATGTTCTCGGATATAGAATTAAGAACCTTGGGAGCCTACGCTAAAAAAAAACATCTGAAACCGCCCATGCTGTTAGGTGACGCGGTGCGGGTTGTGGCCAAGATCGGAGGATATCTCGGACGCAAAAACGACCCGCCTCCAGGTCATCAAATTCTTTGGCAGGGGTACGCAGCGCTTCAATTCATGTGTATGGGCCTTGCTCTGTTGGAGGATGGGTAAGAGTTTTCGGCATACTTATGGGTAAAGGGCAGGGCTAGAGTCGGGAATGGCCGTATTGGATGCCGGTTGTGGGCCGGGGCGCCTCACCATCCCAATTGCCAGGCGGGTTGGCGCCCACGGTCGCGTGGTCGCAATGGATATTCAGGAAGGAAGCTGGCGCGAACCAAGCAGAAGGCTCTTGCCGAAGCCTTGTCGAACATTGATTTTCTGCATGCTGGACTGGGGCAAGGGGCGTTGGGCAGCAAACGCTTTGACGCGGCGGTTCTCGTAACAGTAATTGGGGTAGAGTAGAGATGTGGCGCGGTAGTAATTTAACCAACAATCGCCCCGTTTCCACATCCCCCTCATCGAACCGGACAGGCGGATCTCCCGCATCCGGCTCTCGGACAAGATTTCACACTTTCGCCCACGGAAAGC
>JBBRGP010000254.1:0-4232 GCA_038224105.1 Desulfobulbales bacterium
AGCGGGTCTTTGTCCAATACGCCGGCCAGCAGGTCGAGCAGCAGCCGGTCAGGGGCTTGTTTGCCGAACCGCATCACCCCTACACCCAGGCCCTTTTGAACTCGCTGCCGGAGCGCTCGACCTCGCGGCTTCTACCGTCGATCGCCGGCATCGTTCCCGGCCAGTTCGACAAGCCCCGGGGCTGCCTGTTCTCGCCCCGCTGCCGCTATGCCACCGACCTCTGCCGGCAAAAGCCGCCCGCCCCGGCCGGACCCGACTTTGGTTATGCCCTCTGCCATTATCCCCTCCAAAAAGGGATGCCCACCAACTATCCCGAGGAGGTCCGCCGATGAAAGGCGACGTTGTGCTCGAGGCCAAAAACCTCACCCGTCATTATCACGTCGATCGCGGCGCCTTCAGGAGTCCCGCCGTCCTCAAGGCCCTCGACGGGGCGACCTTTACCCTTGCCAAAGGCAGGACCCTGGCGGTAGTCGGCGAATCCGGCTGCGGCAAATCGACCCTGGCGCGGCTGGTAACGATGATCGAAAGACCGACTTCCGGTGAGCTGCGGGTCGGCGGCGTCGATGTGACCACCGCCGACCGGACGACCCTGATGGATCTCCATAAAACGGTCCAGATCGTCTTTCAGGATCCCTACGGCTCCCTCAACCCGCGCCAGAAAATCGGCCGCGCCCTGGAGGAACCGCTGCTGGTCAATACCAAAATGGCCAAGAACGAGCGGCGCCAGGCGGCGCTCAATATCCTCAAGCTGGTCGGACTCCGCCCGGAACATTACGACCGCTATCCCCACATGTTTTCCGGCGGGCAGCGCCAGCGGATCGCCGTCGCCCGGGCCCTCATGCTCAATCCACGGATCGTCGTCCTCGATGAGCCGGTCTCAGCCCTCGACGTCTCGATACAGGCGCAGATCCTCAACCTTATCACCAGCCTCCAGGAGCAGTTCGAGCTCGCCTATCTCTTTATCAGCCATGACCTGTCGGTAGTCAAACACATCGCCGACGAGGTGATGGTCATGTATCTCGGCAAACCGGTCGAGTCGGGGAGCCGCGACACCCTGTTCGCCAAACCCCATCATCCCTATACCCGGGCCCTGCTGTCGGCGACCCCGGTGGCCGACCCGTTCCGGATCAAGGAGCGCATCGTCCTGCGGGGGGAACTGCCCTCGCCCATCGCCCCGCCCTCCGGCTGCACCTTCCACCCGCGCTGCCCGTCGATGACCGAGATCTGCCGCGGCAATGCGCCGGAGCTCCAGGAAATTGACGGCTGCCTGGTAGCCTGCTATCATCCCCAATATTATCCCGATGAGCCATTGCGATACCAATCTGATGCTGTTCCATCACCCGCACCCCCGGAGGAATCATGAAATACCTTTCAGTAGCACAAGGACAAACCATCCCGGCCCTCGGCCTCGGAACCTGGAAAGCCAATAAAGGGGAGGTGGCGGCCGCGGTCGGCGAGGCTATAAAGATCGGCTACCGCCATATCGACTGCGCCCCGATCTATATGAATGAACAGGAGGTGGGAACAGCTCTGAACACCGCCCTGAAAGCCGGACAGGTAAAAAGGGAGGAGCTGTGGATAACCTCGAAACTGTGGAATAACGCCCACGCCGAGAAACACGTACGGCCGGCCCTGGAAAAAACCCTGCGCGAATTGCAGCTCGACTATCTCGATCTGTTTCTTATTCATTGGCCGGTTCATTTTCAGCCGAATGTTCTTTTTCCGAGACGGCCGGAGGAGTTCCTGGCCTCGACCGCCATCCCGGTCGGCGAGACCTGGCAGGCCATGGAAAAGCTGGTGGAAAAGGGTCTGTGCCGGTACATCGGGGTGTGCAATTTCCACCTTGCCCGGTTGCAGGAACTGAAGGCCCAGGCGGGGATTCAGCCGCTGCTCAACCAGATTGAACTCCACCCCTACCTGCAGCAGACGGAAATGCTCGACTATTGCAGGGCCAACGACGTCCTGCTCACCGCCTTTTCCCCGCTCGGTTCGGGCGATCGGCCGGTGGCCCTGAAGAAGGCCGATGAACCCTCCCTGCTCACCCATCCGGTCATTGTCGAGATCGCCGCCAAACACCGGATCAGCGCCGGCCAGGTCCTTCTCGCCTGGGCCTTGGCGAGAGGGACGGTGGCCATTCCGAAATCGGTGCGCCCCGAACGGCTGCGGGAAAACCTGGCGGCCGCCGACCTCTCCCTCGACGCCGCCGACCTCCAGGCAATTCAGGGGCTGGAGAGAGGCTACCGCTTTGTCGATGGCGCCTTTTTCCAATCCCCCGGTTCGCCGTATACCATGGCCGACCTCTGGGGATAGCCCTGCCTTACCGGCCGAGGACCCTGGTCGCCACCGCCAGGGCCTCGTCGCGCATCTTTCCCCGGTAGCGATGGTGTATGCCGGCGGCGAGCATCTCGCTTGTCAGCAGCACCCCTTCTCCCGCGACCACTGCCAGGGCCGCCAGGGCCCGCTCCGAAGACCGGATGTTCAGATTACCGAAGTCCAGGTCGACGACCCTGGCCCGGGTCTCCGGGATGGTCAAGGTGCTGTCCTTGACGACCACCGCCTCCTCGCCAAGCGTACAAAAGACCTGCCGCCTTCTCACCACCCCCTCGGCGGCGACGCACAGGACCAGGGCCGGACTGCCGATCCCGGTATAGTCGATCGGCCGGCGGTCGAGGACGACCTCGGCGATCGAATGGCCGCGCAGGACGGTGATCGGGTAGTCGTTCTTCTGGCTGACATGGAGCCCGCCGCTCATCCCGGCCAGACAGAGAATTTCACCGGCGGTGTTGATATACTGCCCCGCCGAACCGAGGAGCAGGACGTCGCAGCGCTGCCGGGTCGGGGCGTCACATACCGCCTCGACCCGGAGCGGGTCGGTGGCGGCCGGGGAACCGCTCGCCAGCCGGCGATAGTGGGCGGCGTATTCTTCCCGTTCGAGGCCGGCAACCGGCCCGGCCGTCATCCCGCTGTCATTGATATCCTCGGCCAGTTGCGCCAGGGTCAGCCGGTTTTTTTTGGTATAGCGGCCGGGACAGAGGCCCCAGATGTCGATCAGGGAAAAGCCCGGATAGCGCAGGGCGGCGGCGAGACGGTCGACAAGTTCCTTGCCGGTGGCCAGGGTCCGGTCGACATAGGGGGCGCCGGCGGCGACCGCCACCCGACAGATGTCGAGCGGCGCCTCGAGCTCGCTCAGGAAGCCCGAGGCGGTCAGGCCGGTATTCGGGGTGGTCGCCGAGCACTGGCCGCCGGTCATGCCGTAGTTGAAGTTATTCAGGACCAGCAGGGTGAGATCGAGATTGCGCCGGCAGCTGCTGAGGACATGGGCACCGCCGATGCCCAGGCCGCCGTCGCCCATGACGACGACAACCTTCAGCTCCGGCCTGGCCATTTTGATGCCGGTGGCATAGGTCAGCGCCCGGCCATGCAGACCATGAAAGGCATGGGTGTCGAAAAAGGTGTCGAAGAGCCCGGAGCAGCCGATGTCGCTGACGATCGCCACCTGATTTCCGGACAGTTCCAGGGCCTGCAGGGCCTGGTCGAGGCCGCGGACCACCGCTTCATGACCACAGCCCGGACAAAATACCGGCGGCCGCCCGCCGTTTAAGAGACTGCTCATGATCGCACCTTCTCGACAATGGTTTTCGGGCTGATCAGCTCCCCGTTCATCCGGCCGTAAAAACTCACCGGCACGTCCCCGGCCAGCCGCTCTATCTCCCGGACATACTGGCCGAGATTCATCTCGATCACCATGACCCTCGCCCTCCCCTGCAGGTGGCGGCGGATGCACTCTTCCGGCACCGGATAGAGGGTTTTCAGAATCAGCAGGGCAACCTTGCTGCCGGCCGCCCGCAACTCCCGCACCGCTGCTTTGGCAGCCCTGGCGGTCACCCCGTAGACCAGAAGCAGCAGGGTGTCATCCGCCGCCCCGTCATATTCGTAGTAGGTGAAATCACCGATGGCAGCCTCCAGTTTTTCCTGCATCCGCAGGATCTCCCCGTCGATGACGGCCGGATCGGTGGTGATGTAGCCGTCCGGGCCATGGGTCGAGGAGGTCTGCCGTGACAGCCTCTTCCCCCCGAGGGGCAGAAAGGGCGGGACCAGCTGGCCGGGCAGCGGCGCAAAGGGGCGACCGGAATGATCGGCCGGGCAGCCTTGCCGCCACCAGAGTTCGGGCAGCGGCAAGGCCTCGAGATTGATACTCTCCCGGGTCATGCCGATTTCCTTGTTCGAGGCGA
>JBBRGP010000255.1:0-4228 GCA_038224105.1 Desulfobulbales bacterium
CCTGAAACAGCGGGAGGAAGATAAGAAAGAGCTGGGGGAAGTCGTGCTCCACAATATCCAGGAACTGGTGAGCCCTTACCTGCAGAGGGTCATTACCGGTCGACTCGACCCTCAGCAGAGGACGCTGGCCCGGATTCTCGAAACCAATCTGAAGAATATCATCTCCCCATTTGTCGATAAGTTGTCCCTGGGCCTGACCCAGCTGACACCGGTCGAGATCCGGGTTGCCAGTCTGATCAAGGAGGGAAAAACCAACAAGGAAATGGCGGAGATACTGCTGGTCTCGAAAAACACCATCCTCTTTCACCGCTACAATATCAGGAGTAAATTAGGTTTAAAAAACAAAAAGATAAATCTCCGTTCCCATCTTCAGGCAATGGCATAATAGTGGTTATATACCGCTATTATGCCACTATTTTATAAACTTGCTTAAGTTTTCGATTACGGTATGCTACACATATGACGAACAAATACCGTTGGCTGGTCCGCCAAATGAAAACCCGATGATCGTTGCCCGACTCTAGCAAAACCAACAGGCGATGGTGAGCACACTATGACACAACTCATAGTTTCCGAGGTCACGCTAACCTTTGGTGGGCTAAATGCTCTGACGAACGTCAATATTGTCATCGAACCCGGCCTCATCACCTCGATTATCGGCCCGAACGGGGCCGGCAAGACCAGCCTGCTGAACTGCGTCTCGGGTTTTTACCATCCGACCAGCGGGGCAATCCGCTACGGCCGGCACACCCTGACCAATGCCTCGCCCCACCGGGTCTCCACCATCGGCATCGCCCGGGCCTTTCAGAATCTTGAATTATTCCGAGGTCTCTCTGTCCTCGATAACCTCCTGTTAGCCCGTCATCAAAATCTTCAGTATTCGATCTTGCATGCCATCGTCTTCTTCGGTAAGGCGTCGCGCATCGAGGCGGAGAATCGTGACTATGTCGAAAAAGTCATCGATTTTATGGAGCTTGAGCCCTATCGCAAAAAGATGGTCGGTAATCTCAGTTATGGGGTGCAAAAAAGAGTGGAGGTCGCCCGCGCCCTGACCCTCGCCCCTCGGTTGCTGCTGCTCGATGAACCGATGGCCGGAATGAATATCGAAGAAAAAGAAGATATCGTCCGCTTTATTCTCGATCTCAAGAAGGAATGGGGGGTTACCGTGGTGCTGGTTGAACATGACCTGGGGGTGGTGATGGATATTTCCGACATGATTTACGTCCTCGATTTCGGTCAACTGATCGGCTCGGGAAAACCCCGGGAAGTGGCCGCCAATCCCAAGGTTATCGAGGCCTATATCGGAGAAGAGTAATTCCCTTATGGATAATAAAGACCATTTAATGCAGTTCACCATTCCCCAGCTTTTACGCTGGCGGGTCAAGGCCACCGGCGAAAAGGTTGCCCTGCGGGAAAAAGAGTTCGGCTGCTGGCGCTGCCATACCTGGAACCAGTATTATGACTTTGTCCGCAAAACCGGTCTTGGACTCAGAAAAATCGGTCTGCGGAAAGAGGATAAAATCGCCATCATCAGCGATAATATCCCGGAAGTGCTGTATATGGCGATCGGGGCGCAGGCGGTGGGCGGCATCTCCTCGGCTATCTATCAAACCAGCCTGCCGGCTGAGATCGGCGGTATTCTCGATTACCTGGAGGTGACGATCGTCTTCTGCAACGATCAGGAACAGGTGGATAAGGTCGTCGAAATTCGCGACCGCATTCCCCAGGTCAGGAAGGTGATCTATGAGGACCCGCGGGGCATGCGCGGCTACCGATCGGACCCCTGGTTTCTGTTTATCGAGGATCTGTACACCCTTGGCGACGACCTCCACCGCGAGCAGCCGCAGCTCTTCGATGCGCTGGTCGACGAGGGCAGTCCCGACCAGGTCTGCCATCTCTGTCTCACCTCCGGCACCACCGGCCTGCCCAAGGGCGCCATGTTGACCCATCGCAATTATATCAACATGGGTCTGCAGCTCACCACGGTCGATCCCCTGGAGGAGACCGATGAATATGTCTCGTTTCTGCCCTTTGCCTGGATTGGCGAACAGATGAATTCGTTCGGGGTGGCCATGGCGACCGGGATAGCCGTGAATTTCCCGGAGTCGGTTGAAACCAGCATGGAGG
This sequence comes from Desulfobulbales bacterium, assembly GCA_038224105.1. Classification (GTDB taxonomy): domain Bacteria; phylum Desulfobacterota; class Desulfobulbia; order Desulfobulbales; family Desulfocapsaceae; genus Desulforhopalus_A. The sequence continues at coordinate 2,128 of JBBRGP010000255.1, forward strand.
ATTTGAAGGAGATCGGCCCGCATTTCATGTTCGGCGCCCCGCGAATCTATGAAACCATCCGCTCGCAGATCTGGCTGAAGATCGATGAGTCCTACTGGCTGAACCGTACCCTCTACAGCTATTTCATGAAAATCGGCGAGGCGGCGGCGGGGTATCGCATGTCGGGCCGGACCATGCCGGGCAGGCTGCGATTTCTGGCGTGGCTTGGCAAACAGATCATCTTTCGGCCGCTGGTCAACCAGATCGGACTGCTTCGGCTGCGCCGGGCATACACCGGGGGCGCCGCCCTGGGCCCCGAACTCTTTACCTTTTACCAGGCCATCGGAGTCAATCTCAAGCAGATCTACGGCCAGACGGAAATTGTCGGGATCGCCTACATGCACCGGGATGGGGACGTCAGGCCGGATACCGTCGGCAAGCCCCTGCCGGGAACCGAATGCCGGATATCCGAAGCCGGGGAGATCCTGTCGCGCTCGGCCTCGGTGACTCCCGGCTATTATAAGCTCCCGGAAAAAACGGCGGAACTGCTCGAAGGCGGCTGGCTCCATTCCGGCGATGCCGGCTACATCGACGAACACGGCCATCTGGTGGTGATCGACCGGATCTCCGACGTCATGCATAACGAGAATGGCGAGATGTTCAGTCCGATGTTTCTTGAAAATCGCCTGAAATTCAGCCCGTACATCAAAGAGGCGGTGATCTTCGGCGACCAGCGCGACTATGTTGCCGCCCTGGTCAACGTCGATCCCATCGTCGTCGGCAAATGGGCCGAGGATCAGGGAATTTCTTTTAGTACCTATATGGACCTTTCGGCGCAGCCGGCGGTAGCCGAGCTGATCCGGGAAGCGGTGGCGAAGATCAACGACAATGCCGAAAAAAGCCATTTTCGGATTTACCGTTTTGCCATTCTTTACAAGCTGCTTGACATGGATGACGGGGAATTGACCAAAACCGGCAAGATTCGGCGAAAATTTGTCTGGGAGAAATACCATGACCTCTACGAGGCCTTGTATGACGAGCAGGTAACGGAGAAAAGGGTGGAGGCCCTGTATCAGTATCAGGACGGCCAAACCACAACGGTTGATACAACCATCCGCTTTTACACAATGGCAGAGAATCGATGAGCTATTTTTTTCAACTGGTGATCAGCGGTATTGTTGTCGGCTCGATCTACGCCCTGTCGGCGCTCGGGTTTGTCCTCATTTACAAGTCGAGCCGGGTGCTCAACATCGCCCACGGCCAGATCATCGCCGCCGGGGCCTTCATCACCTATGCCCTGACGGTCTGGGCGGGTGTGCCGATCGCCCTCGCCTTTCTGATGAGCATGGTCATCACCTTTTTTCTCGCCATGAGTGTCGAACGGATCTTTCTGCGGCGGCTGATCGGCGAGCCGATCATCTCGGTGATCATGGTCACGATCGGTCTTATGTCGATCCTCGACGGGTTGATCTATCTGACGCCGTTTGGCACGGAAAACTTCTCTTTTCCGCCATTTCTCCCTGAAACGCCGGTCACTTTTGCCGGCATTTCCATCTCCTGGACCCAGCTGGTCGGGGTTATCGTCACCTTTCTGATGATCAGCGGCTTTTCCTGGTTTTTTAAAAAATCGACCCTGGGTATTTCGATGCGGGCGGTATCGGACGATCAACTGGCCTCGATGTCGATCGGTATCTCCGTGCCCCGGGTCTTTGGTCTCGCCTGGGCCATGGCCGGCCTCAGCGCGGCGGCGGCGGGCGGGATTATCGGCAATATTACCGGCCTCAATTTCGATACCCTGCACGCCTTTGGCATCATCGTCTTCCCGGTCGTCATTCTCGGCGGCCTGGACTCGATTCTCGGGGCGGTGGTGGCGGGAATCATCATGGGGCTGATCCAGCAGTTCGCCAGCGGCTACCTGGACGGCAACTGGGGACTGAACGGTACCGGCGAGGTGATGCCGTACATCATTTTGCTGGTGATCCTGCTCTTTAAGCCCCATGGCTTGTTCGGCATACACGAAATAGAACGGGTGTAACCATGTCAGCGAATCGTTGGTTTGCCACGGGTAATTATTTCACCTCCTATAAGGAGGAGCAGCGGATCTTTTTTACCAGCCTCGACC
>JBBRGP010000256.1:0-4210 GCA_038224105.1 Desulfobulbales bacterium
GCCCGAGGATGGCCCGCGCGGCGAAAAATTCAGTTGGCGGGAAAAACTGAAATCGTTGTCGTGAATGGGCGAGACCATGCTGGTCTTTGTTTCTGTTATCGGCGGGTTGTTCGTCGGGGTCTTTACCGCGACCGAGGCCGCCGGGGTGGGGGTGCTCGCGGTGCTGGCGGTCGCAGTGATCCGCCGGCAACTGACCTGGGAGTCGTTTGTCGAGGCCTTGTACGACACCCTGAAATCCTCCTGTATGATCATGATGCTGGTGGCCGGCGCCACGGTTTTCGGCAAGTTTCTCGCGGTGACCCGTATCCCCTATGATATCGCCCAGCTCATCGGCGGCTTTAACCTGCCGCCGCTGGTCGTCCTGACCATGGTCATCCTGGTCTATTTCGTCGGCGGCTGTTTTATGGATTCGCTGGCGCTGGTGATGTTGACCGTGCCAGTTTTTTTCCCGCTGATCAGCGACCTCGGATTTGACCCCATCTGGTTTGGCATCATCATCGTCATGGTCACCGAAATGGGGGTTATCACCCCGCCGGTGGGGCTTAACGTCTATGTGGTCTACGGGGTATCGAGAGGTCTGGAGGGTGGGGCAATGGCTCTTGAGACGATTTTCAAGGGGATTGCCCCCTTCATGCTGGCGGTTCTCCTCGGGACGATCCTTCTTTTGGTATTTCCTCAGCTCGTTCTGGTCCTGCCCAACATGATGTTTTAAGCGGCCTTCCCGGCCGGTTTGGCGAATCGGGCCGGCTTGGCGCTGCTTCTTTGCGGTGAGGTATGGCGGAGGGCCCGTTTTTGGCGATTCAGCCCCACGTGGCGACCGATGTCAGAAAATTTCGCTGGCCGGAAGGAAATCTAAAAAAAGAACGACGGACCGAAGTCCGCCGTGAAGAGATACGCTGAGACTTTGCGTTTACCGCCCGGTCTCGATGCGGAAGGTCTGGTCGGGATCGATGATCGCCAGAACCCGGATCGCGCAGCCCTCGCCGCCCTGCCAGCGCCAGGGGAAGGCCAGGAAGGTGCAGCGCTTGCCGGTGACCTTGTTGAGGTCGCCGCCGACGTTCTCGATGCCGGGAATGCCGCCTTTGACCATCAGGGTCTTATGACCTGCCTCCCAGTCCGGAAAGTCTTCCTTGACATCGCGTCCGGTATATTCCTTATATTCCTGGATCAGATGCGGATGGGTCGGGCCGAGGCCGTGGTCGACCAGTTTGGTGGCCATCGGATGGTCATTGGCCTGGACGTCGTAGCCGACCATTTTGACCTTTTGGTCGACCAGCCACTGCGCCCCTTCCCGGTAGATGCCCGGCGAATAGGCGTAGTATTCATCGGTATCGGCCATCTTGGTATGCATGCCGGTATTGATCATGACGATATCACCTTCCCGGATCCGGGGCCGGGCGTTTTCCAGGTCCTCGGCGGTAATGACCTCCCACTTCTTTTTCGGGATGGAGACGGCGACCCCGGTCCCGAAGAAGCGCCAGAGGGGATAGCCCATCAGGCACGCCGTGTTTTCGGTGACATGCAGGGGGGCGTCCATATGGGTACCGCGGTGCATGATGCCCTCAAACTCGGTTTGGTAAAGACCGTCTTTGGCATGAAACTTTTTAACATGAACATTGATCCCGGGGGTGGACGGCCACTCCGGCATATGGTGCCCCCAGGGCTGACTCAGATTGTATATTTCCAGGCTCATTAGTTCCTCCTTTTCTGATTATGCGGCTGTTCCCGCTTCGATGCGGTAATTGCCGGTCGGATCGGTGATGGCGACAAAACGCACCTGGCAGGCATCGCCGTGCTTCCAGTTCCATGGGGTGGCGATCAGGGTGGCGCGTCTGCCGAGCATGGTGTTGACGTCGCCGCCGACCTGCTCGATCGTCGGAATTCCGGCCCCGAGAAGAACCTTGTGGGCGACGTTCCATTCACCGTGTTCTTTTTTGGGATCGAGTCCGGTTTCCTCTTTGTATTTGGCCGTCAGCCGGTTCATCAGCGGACCGCCGCGATGGGGACCGAGTGAGGTGGCGAGCGGATGATCGATCTGCGGGGTGTCGATGGCGACCAACTTGCAGCCTTTATCGACCAGCCACTGCGCGCCGTCTTTGGCAAGTCCTGGGGATTCCCCGAAATATTCAAGACTGTCGCTGTATTTGGCATGCCAGCCGGTGACGATGACGACGAAGTCGCCGGGGCGGATCTCCGGCCTCGCCGCAGCCAGGTCGGCGGCGGTAATCAACTCCCAGCGTTTTTTCGGGATGTCGAGGATTGCCCCATTGCCGAAGAGCTGGTCGAGGGGGATGTCGGAGGCCGGAGTCCCCTTCTGGATCAGATGGAGCGGGCTGTTCATATGGGTGCCGCTGTGCATCACCATTTTCAGGCGCTGGGCCATGACTCCGTGCTGGGCGTGCTTGACGGAGCGGTACATGATGACGTCGGCATCGCCGGGCATGGACGGGGCATTGTGGCCCCAGACATGGCTGAGTTCGACCAGTTGCAACCCGCTGTACGGGTCAATTGTAGTTGTTGCCATAGTTTTCCTCTCCATTGAAGTTGAAGCCGGTTCCGATTCTCGGGAGTCCTCGGCTTTGGCCGAAACCCGAACGAGCAAAACCGGCTGTCCGCAGGACCCGCGCAAGATGAACCGCGATATTGCATGTAATGTAGCCGATCCGCCGCCGCGTAAACCGTGGCGCGCACGGGGGTGGCGCCACGGTTTAGAGCGAGTTCGGCACTGGGTGGACCACGGCCGCAGGTTCGACATTTCATCAAAAATTCACCAATACAATGGGATATCCGGATCTTTCCAGACTGTGAGATGCAGCCTGTCCCGTATGGCGAACTGTCAATTCTACTCCCTGCAACACATAATTACATCCGGGTCCCGTCATGTCAAGGACATTTTACATGTAAAATCTAATGAATTGAGTCAGCCAATAATAGATAATAATAACAACAAGATGACCGATAGTGACGAAAACCCGATAGAACAATGCCAGGGGTTTTGGCTTGACAGAAAAGTGGTCATGACATATTTACAAGATGGAGTAAAAATCAGATGTTCGCTTCGAACCTGCCCGTCGCCGGAACTCTTCAGCGCGCCGGTGCCCTCATGGGGGTTCGATTGAAACATCGCCGGATGTCCGGCCCCGGAGAGCAGCGAAACGAAGGGTCAAGGGGGATCAAAAATGGATGAAATTGGCCTGTATGACTGTCCGATGCCCGAGACCTTTCGCGACAAACTTGGGATTACCGTGGTGCTCGCCTGGCTTTTTTTCCTGGGTTTCGTTACCCGCGTGCTCTTTGGCCCGCTCATGCCGGCGATTGAAAGGGACCTGGGAATCAGTCATGTCGAGGCAGGCGTCCTGTTTCTCATGCTCTCCATTGGGTATATGCTTGCCCCGATCTGTTCCGGTGTCGTCTCCTCGCGCATCAACCATCTGGGAACCTTGAAGATCTCGGCCTGGTTGGTCGGATTGGCTCTGTTGCCTATTGTTTTCGCGGACAGCTTCTGGACCCTCGCTATCCCGCTGATGATCGTCGGCTTTGCCGGCAGCCTCCATCTGCCATCGGCCATTGCCACTATTACCGCGGAAATCCAGCAGGCCGACTGGGGCAAGGGGTTGAGCGTCCATCAATGCGCGCCGCCTCTCAGTTTTGTCTCGGCACCGCTTCTCGCCGCTCTTTTCCTGCAATGGTGGACGTGGCGGCAGGTCGTCGTCGGTTGGGCGATTCTCGCTTTAATTTCGGCGCTGCTCTACACCCTTTTCGGAAGAGGCGGGGAGTTCCCCGGCCGGATCATCAGTCCGGCCAATATTAAAAAAGTCGGAGCGTTACCTTCCTTCTGGCTGCTGGTCCTGCTGTTTGCCATGGCCATGGCCGGTAACGCCGGGATATTCGCCATGCTGCCTCTGTTTCTCGTCTCCGAACGGGGCTTTGACCTGAGCCTTGCCAATACCGTTATTGGTTTGTCCCAAATTTCTGGATTGGCCGGGATATTTTTTGCCGGGATGATTGTCGACCGGGTTGGGCAGAAGCAGGTCATGGGCCTTTCGCTGTTGTGTGCCGGGCTGCTGACCCTCGCCATCGGCTGGGCCGAAGGCTGGTTTTTGCTCCTGGTTCTTTTTATTCAGCCGGCGGTTCTGACAGCCTTCTTTCCGGCGGCTTTTGCGGCGCTGTCGCGGATCGCCCCGCCCTCGATGCGGTCGGTAACCAGTGC
>JBBRGP010000257.1:0-4200 GCA_038224105.1 Desulfobulbales bacterium
TGAGCTGTGGGGCCAGGCATGGCGACCCGGTTTTTCCTCCGAGTGCTTTCAGAAAAGTAAGGCAAGGGCCTTGGAACTGGTGCTGGCCACTATCGGCACCATGGTGTAGCCACCGATATAAAGAAGAGGGAAACGAGCCCGATTATCGGGAGCAGGAGGAGAGATGGCCTATTTTCATTTGATCAGTCTTGGCTGTGCCAAAAATCTCGTGGACTCGGAAGTCATGCTCGGGTCGATGAGCGCCGGAGGCTGGCAGCTTGCCGAGGATCCCGACGAGGCTGATGTCCTGCTTCTAAATACCTGCGGGTTTATCCGGGCAGCTGCCGAAGAGGCGATTAATGAAATATTTGAATTAATAGAAATTAAGAAGAAAAAGCCAGCGGTTCGCCTGGTCGTTGTTGGCTGTCTTGTTCAGCGCTACCGGGATAAATTGGCCGAGGATCTGCCGGAGGTTGATCTTTTTATCGGTACCGAAGGGGCCGAGAGGATAGCCGAATATCTCGGACAGCTGGAGCGAGGGGAACTCGAATCCCGGGTCCTTCTTCCTGAGCGCTTTCTCATGACCAGCAGATCCCCGCGGGTGATTTCGACGCCGCCGTTTCGCGCCTGGTTAAAAATTACCGAAGGGTGCAACAATCGCTGCTCCTACTGCATGATCCCCAGCATCAGGGGCGGATTGCGCAGCAGAACCGTCGATGACCTGGTCCTCGAAGCCCGCCGGCTCGAAGAGCATGGAGTGAAAGAACTCACCCTGATCGCTCAGGACAGCACCGCCTATGGCCGGGACCTCGCCGGCCAAGCATCTCTTGAGAAATTGCTGCGGCACCTTCTTGATCAAACCGCAATTCCCTGGTTGCGTATCCTCTATCTCTATCCTTCCGGAATATCGAATGAATTGCTGAGCATAATGGTGGAGAACAAACGCGTTGTGCCCTATCTCGACATCCCTATGCAGCACGTCAACGATGGCGTGCTCCGGGCCATGAATCGACGCTATAGCTCGGAGCATCTACATGATATGGTGGCAAGGATTCGCTCGAAAATTCCCGATATCGCGCTGCGGACCACGTTTTTGGTGGGATTCCCCGGCGAAAGCGAGCAGGCATTTCTCGAAATCGAGAGATTTTTAAGGAAAATGCGGATTGACCATGTCGGGGTCTTTCCCTACGCCAATGAGGAAGGGGCACCTTCGGAGGGATTCGCCGACCAGCTGCCGAAGAAAGAGAAGCAGCGGCGGTGTGACTATCTCCTCGCCGCGCAGGCCGAGATTTCCGAGGAAATTCACAAGAAATATCTTGGCAAGGTTGAACCGGTATTGGTGGAAGGGCTCAGCCGGGAAACGGACCTGCTGCTGGAAGGAAGAACCAGATACCAGGCGCCGGAGGTCGACGGCTGTGTATTAATCAATGAGGGGACCGCCAACCCGGGCGATATTGTCAACGTCCACATCACCGATTCCCAAATCTATGATCTGGTCGGAGGAATAGTGGGCGAGAGGTAATTCGCATTTGCATTCAAGATGGCATTTGTTTTTCGTAGGGTGCACGGAGTGCACCCTACTTTCGAGCCAACTTGAAAGCTTATTGGAATAAGGTGGTGGCTGTCCGGGTTATGTTGCATTAAAAATCGGCCGGGAAAAGCTCGAACTATTGACCGTTGTTGACCTTCTCCCGCAGCTCTTTGCCGACCTTGAAGAAAGGAAGTTTTTTCGGTTTGACCTCAATTTTTTTGCCGGTTTTCGGGTTTCTACCCTCGTATGAACCATATTCCTTGATGACAAAGCTGCCAAAGCCGCGGATTTCAATACTCTCTCCCCTGGCCAGTGCTTCGGTCATGGTTTCAATAACGGTATTGGTTATCTCGGCGGCCTCTCGATGAGGAATATTGATGTCCTGTGCTAATGCCTCGATGAGTTCAGATTTATTCATATTGTACTCCTGTCTCCGGATATCAAATTGGGATCCAATGATCTACTTTGGAAGTCACATCATAACTCTACGGCAGGGAGAGCTAAGCTGACGCCTTACGACGCAAGTCTGATCTGCAAAATAAACTGAAATATCAATAGGTTGTGCATGAAAAACAGCCGAGTCGAAGCTGCAGCCGACTCCTAACTACCTAGATTTAATCAGCTAATCCTGGTTTTGTAAAGAGAATTCTATAAAAAGATTTTTTTTAAATCTGAAGGGTTAAGCTTTCGGTAGGCCCCGCTGGGGAGATGGTCGAGATTAAGCTTGCCGTAGGCGATTCGTTTGAGATGGAGAACGGGATGGCCGATATGGCTGAACATTTTTTTGACCTGGCGTTTCCGGCCCTCGTGAATAGTTATTTTCACCAGGCAATTGCCGCCCCTGGCGGCAACGATTGACAGCGTTGCCGGCGAGGTCAGTTTCCCCTCCAGCACGACGCCCTTTTCGAGGAGGGCCAGTTTTTCCCGTCCCGGCCATCCCCTGACCAGTGCCTCATAGGACTTGTTGGTCTCATTGCTGGGATGCTGGATTTTTTGGGCGAGTTCGCCGTCGTTGGTCAGAATCAATGCCCCTTCGGTGTCGAGATCGAGTCGCCCGACCGGAAAGAGCCGAACGTCACCCTCCTTGATAAGGGAGGTGACTATCGGCCGGCCCTGCGGATCTGCGAGAGTGGTGACGTAGCCTGGCGGTTTATTGAGCAGGTAGTAGACAAGCCGCTCCAGAGTTTCAACCTTTTTGCCGGCGTAGGTAACGAGGTTGACCCCGGGTCGGATGGATACCCCCATTTCCCTGACCACCACCCCGTCGACACTGATTTTGCCTTCGGCGATCAGTTGTTCCGCCTTGCGGCGCGAGGCAAGCCCGCACTGGGCCAGATATTTCTGCAAACGAACCGGTTCGCTCATCGCCACGCCGCCGGAACCATGGATGCGAATTTTCGATCGACTTTTTCCTTTGTTGTCGCATCGACCTCCAGGACGGTGGTGTACCAGGGCTTCATCCGGCAGTCAATGACCACCGGGGGGTGGAGACCGACATGGAACCGGTGCACCGATGTCGCTCCGGCGTGGATGTCGGCGGCCGGTTCGAATCTGGTGAAAACGGTCCAGAGAAAATCCTGGATAGACGCGGTCGCGGCAGCGGCGTTATCAACCAGAATAATGACCGGCCACTGTCGCAGCCCCTCATGTTCGGCAAGGTGCTGGCCGAGGGCCGGGTTCTCAGGGTAGGGAGAGCCCTCCACCACCAGGGTGCCCGGCAAAAACACGACCGGCTTGGCGCAGGATTCGGGCAGGGTCGCGGTGAACTGTCGCGGCAAGTCCCGGCGTTTTTCCCTGCCAAGACCCATCAGCATGGCTTTTGAGCCGTGGTTGACCGAGGGGCCGGTGTAGTCGAGGGTATCCTGAGAAACATTGGCGAAGATGAAGAGATCCTGGTCCCACTGCACCCGCTCCAGGACATGGGTCCACACCCTCGAGAAATCGGCGATATCAAGGTCTCCGTCGGTAAGGATCAGGAATTTGGTAAGGGACAGCTGCCCTTCTCCGAGAATCCGCAGTCCGCAGGCAAAAGCCTCACGCGGGTAGCGATTGGCAACCTTGGCGGCGGCGAGACAGTGAAAACCGGTCTCGCCAAACGTTTTCAGGCCTTTGACGCCCTTCATAACCAAGGGAAAGAGCGGAGACAGCAGTTCCTGGAGATAATCGCCGATGAAAAAATCTTCCTGCCGCGGCCGGCCGACGACTGTCGCCGGATAGATGGCATTGTTGCGGTGGTAAAGGTGGCTGGCCTGGAAAACCGGATAGTCGTGCTGGAGGGAATCGTAGCCGTAATGGTCGCCAAAAGGGCCCTCCGGCCGGCGCAGGTGGGGAGGGACATGGCCTTTGACGGCAAACTCGACATTGGCGACCAGCGGGTGGCCGCCGAGCGGGTCTCTGGTCATCCGCAGCTTGTCGCCGATGAGCAGGGAGGTGAGCAGGAGTTCCGGGAGATCTTCCGGCAACGGCGCGATGGCGGCGAGCATGAGAGCCGGTGGGCCGCCGATGAAAAGGGTCATCGGCAGGGCCTGGTTGATCTTTTCCGCCTCAAAATAGTGGTAGCCGCCGCCTTTATGGATCTGCCAGTGAATACCGGTGGTGGCATCGTCGTGGCGCTGAATCCGGTACATCCCGAGGTTGTGGCCTTTGCCGCCGGGGTGTTCGGTATACACCAGCGGCAGGGTGACAAACGG
>JBBRGP010000258.1:0-4192 GCA_038224105.1 Desulfobulbales bacterium
CCTGGAGGAACGGATCGCCGCCCTGCAGCGGCTGTAAAGATCCCTTCCCGCTTAGTGGTTCAGTCCTTCGCGGATACCTGGGTAATTCCGAGAAGGGTATGCCAGATGTTGTCCTGATTCCAGCGCTTGAGGATGAGCACCGGCTGGGTGGCGAGAAAGGCGAGGATCTTCTCGACCTCGCTGCCCAGCAAACCGGACAGGACGAACCATTTCTGGTGGAGAAAACCCTCCGTCCGCACCAGTTCCGCCATCACCGCGAAATGGATATTGGCCACCAGCAGATCGGTAGCCAGTCCCGTATGCTCCTCAGCTCTGCCGTTGACCACCAGGATGCGGTCGTCCAGATTGTTCAGGCTGACATTGCGCCGCGCGGTTCTCGCCGCGAGAAAATTATAGTCGACGGCGAGGATTTTTTCACAGCCGAGCTTGGCGGCGGCCAGGGCGAGGATGCCGGTGCCCGAGCCGAGATCGAGCATGCTTTTCACCTTGTTGCCGGCGCAGGCGATGTCGATGGCCTCCAGGCAGGCTTGGGTGGTGGCATGGCTGCCGTTGCCGAACACCACCCCCGAATCGATGGTGATCGCCACCTCGTTTTTTCCGGGCGAGGCCTTGATCCAGGTGGGATTGAGGAGGAAGCGGCCGATGCGCACCGGTTCGATGCTGCCGCCCTGCCACTGGGCATAGGTCATCTCGTATTCATCGAGCAGGCTTCTGCCGGGGAAGTCGGAGAGGATGTTGATGACCCGCCGGCGGGCCGGACGGGTAAAAAAGAGAAAACTGAAGTCGTCCTCCACCCAGTTGCCGATAAAGTCTTTATCCTCGAGGCAATGATGGGCGGGGATGACCCCGTTGATATAATAAATGTACAGGAGGGTGTCCGGCCTGAGCGGCGGAGTTGGGGCAGGCATTGGGCTAATACCTGATTTTCGTGAGAAAGCTCAGGACACCGCTGACCATGATTTTCACCTGCTCGGCGGTGACCTCGTCACCCTTGCCGCCGGCCGCTTTCTCGAACAGTTCGAGCCAGGCGATCACCTCTTTATTGGTCTGGCGATCGTAGATCTTTTTCTTGTACGCCTCGCCGGTCAGCTGCAGCCCTTTCTTGGGTACCGCCTTATTCTGGATCTCGTTGTAGACTTTGATGCCCTTGGCGAGGCAGAGGGTGTGCAGCTGTTTGTCCAGTATCGCGCCGGCGATAATCGCCGCCGCCCGGTGATTTTTCCCTTCAAGCTGCAGCTTGGCCTGGCGGACAAGATCCGTCAGCACCTCTCGGGTAATCGCCCCGCCGGTGGTTTCCAGCCAATCGCCCTGAAGATCCTTCTCGGCGGCGGTGAGGATGCCGACACCCCGTCGGGTGCGGCTGGCGGTAGGGTGGGTGACTTCCGACCTGAAGCTCTGGTGATACGTGCTGTCCTGGCCGAATACCCGGCTAAGAAAGGACAGGGCGGTAATCCTGAAATCGTGGAATTTCTCTTCACTCACCAGGCTTTTCTGCTGGCCTTCGCCAGTTTCTCCGGCAGTCACCTTTTCGCCTGTCTGGATGATTGCCGCTAGCTGGGCAACGAGCTCGTCCTGATTTTTCATAATACTCTTTTAATTGTTTTTCCGATGTGTTGAGCTGAATTATTTATTGTGGTTTCCCCCGATATACTCGGTGCGGGAGAGATTATCACCAAGGGATTCACCCGGCCACGGTCGAATGCGGCGATAGATATCCCTAATCGTCGGCCAGGAGTTTCAGGGCGGTGGTATTTTTCAGGGTTTCAAGGATGAAGGAGGTCTTGACGTTTTGGATTCCTGGGATTCCCGAAAGCGTATTGTTGACGAAATCGGTATAGGCATTCATGTCTCTCACCGCCACCTTGAGGAGAAAATCGACCTCCCCGGTCAATTGATGGCACTCGAGGACCTCAGTCATTGTCGTCAACCGTTCTTTGACGTGTTGCAGGGACGAGACCTGGTGGTGGCTGAGGCAGACCATGACAATGGTCTGGAGTCCGAATCCGGCCTGTTCGCGGTCAAGGATGGCGACATATTTGCTGATCACCCCGGAGGCTTCGAGCCGTCGGACCCTTTCGAGGACGGCCGGAGGGGAGAGTCCCACCTGCTGGGCCAGCCGGGCGTTGGTGATTCGGCCGTCCCCCTGGAGGATGGTCAGAATTTTTTTATCAGTAATGTCTAGCATCGATTGACCGGCTGGTGGATTGACGAGTGGACGACGACAGCAGTTGACGGTTATCGACTCTAGTCAATTTTCGCCAAAATGAAAAGAGGCTCGGTACAGATTGCCAGGTTATCCCCAGTAAAAACAGTGCAATTATTTTGTTGCAGTGCAAACTATCTGTTGCCATGGCCGGAAAAGCCATGGGGAGCGGCGAATGCTCTTTGCCTTCGGCTGCGACTGCACTCATTGGGTTGCACTTGCCTGATTTCGATGCTTCGCTTCCCGCCCCGCCATCGGCAACCAATGGCCGCACCGGCCGCCCTTTTTTGCCCTTCGGGATATCGATAAAATTACATTAAGACCAGGATATTGAAACAATTGTTCGGATCGCCCCGCCGTTCGTCCTCTGGTTGTCAGGAGGTGGCGGCGTCATGCCGGATGGCCTGCGGAAAGGGCCGGGAAGTCCTGGCACAGCGCTTGCTGTGGGGAAAACGTGATGCGTTACTCAACAGGGAGGTGGTTTTCAACCAATACCTATGAAGTCCTGCAAGGATACGGAAGGAGGGTGAGAGAAAATATCCGAGGATTTCAGCTGTTTTTGAAACAATTAATTTTATCTAAGGGACGTAAATCGTTATTTACTGAATGGAGGTCTACTGTGACAAAGAATTTTAAAATTGTCTTTTTTGCCATGCTGGTGGTCCTGGCGGTCGGCATGTGGCTGGAACCCGCCTGGGCGGATAAACTTCAGGATGCTATTGCCTCGGCGCCAAAAGGAGCTGACAAGGGGCAGATAGACGTCTCCAAGCCCGCCGGTTTCCTCGGTATCCCCGGCGGCCCGCAGGTCAATCTGATCGTTGCCTTTATCTGGGCGGTTTGGGTAGGCTGGATCTTTTCCACCGTGGGCGCTTTCGGCGGGGTTATGGCCGGCGTCGGCCACATGACTATTTTTGGTCTCGGCGGCTATGCCAAGAGTTTCAAGGACACCGCTCCGGCTCTGAATAAAACCATCACCGATTCGATTCGCGGTTCGAACCAGTACCTGGTGGGGTTCTCGGCACTTATCTCCTCTTTCAATTATTACCGGATGGGCCGACTGGTCGTGCCTCTCGCCGTAACCCTTGGTATTGGTTCGATCCTCGGTGCCTGGGGGTCCGTCACCCTCACCGCCGGTAAGATCAGTTTTTCCCAATATCAGGGATGGTTCGGGGTCTTTGTCCTGGCACTCGGCTGCTATCTTCTTTATGAGACATCCTCCGTTGGGCAGGCCAGCAAGAAGAAGGCCAAAGCAGCGGCCCAGGCCTTCGAGGCAACGGTGAAAAAGCAAAAGAGCGGCGAGCAGGTGGATATAGCCTCTCTTGGCGTGAAAGTCATTAAAATGTCCGTTACTGAGATCACCTTCACCTTTTACGGCGTTGAGTTCAAGTTCAATCCCCTCATCCCCCTGCTGGGTGGGGTGGTCATTTCAGCGGTGGCGGCATTCCTTGGCGTCGGTGGCGGTTTCCTCCTTGTCCCCTTTCTGACCAGTGTTGCTGAACTGCCGATGTATCTGGCCGCCGGCACCTCGGCTCTGGCAGTTCTGATCAGCATGATTACCAGTATCATTACTCTGATCACCAAAGGCGTTCAGTTCGATTGGGCCTTGATCGGTCTGGAACTCGTTGGTATCGCGGTCGGCTCGGTTATAGGTCCGAGAACCTCGAAATACTTCTCCGATCTCTGGCTCAAGCGTCTGTTCATCGTTCTGGCGCTTTATGTCGGTATCGATTATGTCTTACGGGGATTCTTTAATATCAAGATGCTCGGTTAATAACGATCCGGCGCTGCGCTTTCTCAAGGCTCCGCCTCACAACGGAGCCTTAGCTTATGGATTCGATCACTGCCTTTATCATGCTTTTTGACCCCTGGTTCATCGCCCCCTTCAGATGGCCTTCTTCGCCCCTGGTCGGTTATGTACTGGGCACGGTGTTTCTTGGTCTGCAATGCGTCATCTGGGGGGAACTCTCCGCCACCGCCGTAACCTATTTC
>JBBRGP010000259.1:0-4178 GCA_038224105.1 Desulfobulbales bacterium
AGATCTTTACCGAGAAATCCGGCGTCCTCAATCTGGGGGTGGAGGGGGCGATGATCCTCGGCGCGCTCACCGGCTTCATGGTTGCCCGGCATACCGGCAACCCGGCCCTCGGGTTTTTCGCCGCCGGTTTGATCGGCAGTCTGGCAACAGCCGTGCACGGCGTGGTCTGCCTCTGGTTCCAGGGGAATCAGGTGGTTTCCGGTCTGGCGCTGACCATCCTCGGCACCGGTCTTGCCAACTATCTCGGCACCGCCTATATCGGCATGGCGGCACCTGGTTTCAGTCCGCTGGCTTTGCCCGGTTTGTCGACCATTCCCTGGCTCGGGCCGATCTTTTTCCAGCACGACCCCCTGGTCTATCTGAGTTATCTCCTGCCGCCGGCGATGTGGCTGTTTTTTACCCGGACCCGTTTTGGCCTGGGGCTGCGGGCGGCGGGAGAGTATCCCGCGGCAGCCACCGCCGCGGGCCTTTCGGTCCTTTCCTATCGCTGGCTGGGGATAACCGGCGGCGGCTTTTTCATGGGCCTTGGCGGCGCCTATCTGTCACTTGCTTATACCCATCTGTTGACCACCAATCTGACCGCCGGCCGCGGCTGGATTGCCGTGGCCCTGGTTATTTTCGCCTTCTGGCGACCGGGTCGGGCGGTGTTCGGGGCCTACCTGTTCGGCGGGATCATGGCCCTGCAGCTTCGCCTGCAGGCCGTGGGCACCCAGCTGCCCTCCTCGATCCTGCTGATGCTGCCCTACACCCTGACCGTCGTCGTCCTAGTGCTCTCCTCGTGGCGGAAAAGAAGGAGCGACGGGCCGGCGTCCCTTGGGGTCAATGTTGAACCGGCCGATTAGTACAGATTGATTTCGGCCGGGCAACGAAAACCAAGAACAACCAATAATTCGAAGGAAACTCAATGTCTGCAAACTCCACCTACCGAAAGACCTATCCGATCTCCTGGGATCAGCTGCACCGCGACTCCAAGGCGCTGGCCTGGCGCCTTCTCGACATGGATTTTTTCAAAGGGATCGTCGCCATCACCCGGGGCGGCCTGGTGCCGGCCGCTATTATTGCCAGGGAACTCGATATCCACCTGGTCGATACCATCTGTATCTCCAGTTACGACTGGAAAGATAAAAAGGGCGAGGCCGAAATCCTTAAAAAAATCGACGGCAACGGGGAAGGCTGGTTGTTGATCGACGATCTCGTCGATACCGGCCGCACCGCCAAGATCGTCCGGGAGATCGTCCCCAAGGCCCACTTTGCCACGGTCTATGCCAAGCCGGCGGGCCGCCCCCTGGTTGATACCTTTATCACCGAGGTGAGCCAGGATACCTGGATTCTCTTCCCCTGGGACACCGAATCGCAGTTTGTCACCCCGCTCGCCGGCACGGAGCGCCCCTGAAGATGGCCGGGACCCTGCCGCTCATTCGCCTGGCCGGCATCAGCAAGTCCTTCGGCAAGGTGCAGGCCAACCGCGATGTCTCCCTGACAATCGAGGAGGGGAAGGTCCTCGCCCTGCTTGGAGAAAACGGCGCCGGAAAATCTACTTTGATGTCAATCCTGGCCGGCCAGCTGCAGCCGGACAGCGGCGATATTTTCCTGCGCGGGCAAAAGGTCCGGTTCACCTCGACGGACAAGGCGATAACGGCCGGGATTGGCATGGTTTACCAGCACTTCAAGCTGGTGAGCGCGATGACTGTGGCTGAAAATATCTATCTCGGCCAGCGTCACGGCGTCTGGCTGAACTGGACGAAAATGCACCGCGACGTCGCCCGGCTGGCCGAGCAGTACGGGATGACGGTGCGGCCGACGGCGAGAATCGGCGACCTGTCGATGGGTGAGCGGCAGCAGGTCGAAATTCTCAAGCTCCTGCACCGCCAAAGCACCATCCTTATTTTTGATGAGCCTACCGCCGTTTTAACCCCCACCGAGGTGGAAAATCTCTTCGCCACCATGAAACTGATGACCGAAAGTGGTAAGGGGATCGTCTTTATCAGCCATAAGCTCGAAGAGATCATGGCCATTGCCGACCATATCGCCATCCTGCGAAGAGGCGAGATCGTCGCCGAGATGGCGGCAGCCGAGGTGAACTCCACCGCCCTGCTCGCCGAGCGCATGGTCAGCCGGAAGGTTCTCCTCGAGGTGAACCGGGAACCGCTTGAACCACGGCAGATCGTCCTCAAGGTCAGTGAACTGCGAGATTCGGTCCTGGCAGGGGTGAGTTTCGACCTTCGCCAGGGGGAGATCCTCGGCCTGGTCGGTGTTGCCGGCAATGGCCAGAAACAGTTGGTGGAGACCATCTGTGGCCTGCGTAAACCGGTCGGCAACAGCGTCCGCATTCTCGGCCTGGAATCGGCGAAATTCTTCAGGACGGCGGCCTGGGATAAGGCCTTGTCCTATATCCCGGAAGACCGCCAGGGTTTGGCCACCTGTCCGGGGCTGTCCCTCATCGACAATTTTCTTCTCACCACCCGCGGCGGTTTTACCAGGGGACCCTGGCTGCTGCGCCGACAGGCCGGAGTAAAGGCCGCTCGCCTGATAAAGGAATTCGCGATCAAGCCGCCGGATCCGCGGGCATGTGCCTGGCAGCTCTCCGGCGGCAATCTCCAGAAGATGGTGCTGGCCCGGGAGTTTTATCGCAAGCCCAGGCTGATCGTGGCCGAGCAGCCTACCCAGGGGCTCGATATCGCCGCCACCGAAGATGTCTGGAAACTGCTGCTCGAGGCTAAAGAGGTGGCGGGAATCCTGCTGATCACCGGCGATCTCACCGAGGCGCTGACCCTCTCCGATCGTCTCGGCGTGATGTATAACGGCAGGATCGTCGACCTCTTCTCCGTCGATGATCGGGAGAAGGTGGCACTCATTCCCCAGATGATGGCCGGTCTTGGTGGCGGGGCCTCCTCGGTTACGGAAACCTGACGCAAAATGCATGCCGAACCCGTGGGAGGCGGGCCGGTCAGTGGATCGCCCCGGGCGGTGCTGGTCGCCAATCGAGGATTTGGCCCTGGCCCATCGCCATGTTGATGATGTATTCGGCGAAATAGTAGTCGAGATCGCCGTCCGGCGGGCCGGTATAGGTGGCGAGAAACATCTCGGCCATGGCCATGACGATATCCCGGCACGGACCGGTGACGATCATATTGTCGATGACATGTTCGCCAAGGTTATGTACGGTGAATTTCACCACGGCTGCCTCCAAAGCCAGGATGTTGTACCTCTCATCGCTACGGCTCCTTCAAGTTATCAGGTTGATGCCGGTGGCATCCGACTTATCCGCCAGCTCCTTAAGATGGGCTCTTTGCACGGTTGCCACGATCGATTCGACAACCGCGGCATGGATCTTGGTCCGCAGCTCAAATTCAATGCCGCAGACGTATTCAATCCCGAATTTTTTGCGGATCCGGGAGATGTGGCGGACCGTTCCCTGGAGTTTTGCCAGCAGTTCGTCATGGAGATAGAGCTTGAGCGAACAGCCGCTGTTGAGCTTGAATAGCTTCTGTTCCGCTTTACTGGCCGTGAAGGCAATACCCTTCAGACCGATGTTGAGGGGGATCGCCTGGACTTCCGGAGTGTCTTCGTCGATCTCGGTAGATATTACAAAATCCAAGCTTTCCGGGACCTTTGCCCGGAATTCTCGAGCCTTGCGGACGATCCTGGCGAGTTCCGGAAAAGCCAGTCGGAGAACGGGCAGGTCATGAACCTTGTCCAGGTCCTCGAAGATCGTGGCCATTTCAACCGCAAAGGTACTGGTGAACATCCGCAAAACGATACAGCGGGAGTAGCGAAGGTGGAGATTGCCAAGACCGGGCTCAAGGGGAAGGGTGACGATATGACTCAGGCAGGTAAGGTATTCCCCGTCGGTGTAGTCCGGCTTCTGCCACACCACCTTGCCAGCCACGACATCTTCGATCAGTTCCGGCACATCGTCCTTGAGTCGAGAGAAGTAAACCATGGGCATGCCGTCAAGTTCCACCTCCAGCACCTTTTCATCGAACAGGGCGGTCTGCAGATAGCGGAGCAGGCTTTCCCGGCCGGTGAGAATGTCGCCTGCCGCCACGCCGTGTTCGACGTTTTCGGTGGTAAAATGTTCGCGGGGGAAGAACTTCTGCAGTTTTCGTTTGATGTCGTCAATCATGTGGCCGAAGTTGGCAATTGAGGCCGGGCCGGCAGCACAGTGCTGCCGGCCC
>JBBRGP010000260.1:0-4171 GCA_038224105.1 Desulfobulbales bacterium
CGGGAACCGGCTCGCCGCTCTCGAGGTCGGTGATCCAAACCAGACTGTTATGGTGCCCAAGCTTGAGATGCACCTGAAAAGGCGTCACCTGGGCAAAGAACCAGGATTCTTCGGAGGATTTTCCGGGTATTGCCGGCTGCACGGTAAAATGACCCTGCACCAGCCCCGAAGGCTTGCCGACCAGCTTGCGGATGCCGAGCGGCACAGGGATCGCGGCATCCCGGGGACCCACCGGCAGTATAAGGTCAGATCCCGTAGCCTTCGGCTCATCCGCCGTAACGATCTGATAGTTGAGGCGGAGCTGGCCGAGATTCACCGACCAGACATGGGCATCGGTATCGAGGCCTTTCTCCAGCACAGGCATGTTTTTCAAAAGAGCAAAATCGGGGGCCCGGTGGTCGGTGGCAAAACGCATATCGACAGGGGCCGCAAGCGATCGACCGAACTCATCCTTGAGCGCGTCGGCGGCGGACACCAGACGATAGGCGCGATGGGCCGTAAGAATGGCTTCCGGCAGGTAAATCGAATACTCTTTCCCCCGACTGTACGGTTCGGCAAGCTGGGAGTAGGAATAGACCTGCTCCCAGGGATCGTCATCCGGCGTTTTGCGGGTGAGAGCGGGGGTGAGCCGCAGGCCTGCCTGCACGTGCTCCGCCTTGACCGGCGCGGAAAAGAGCAGAGAGACGCCACCCGAGGGCAGACAGGGCTGCTGGTCTGCGAGCGGCATTTCCGGCGTGATCTTGAAGGGCTGATTATCCCGGTCGGTACAGGCCACGCCGAGAAACCTGAACTCGGGTATGGCATGCAGCGAATCGACAACCCGCTTTTCGACTCCCAGGAGGAGGCCCTGCAATGAAACGAGTCCCGGCTCAACGACCAGATCGACTGCCGTATCCGGCGGCAACTCGGTCCGGGGGCTGACCAGCCACATCCGGTTATCTTTTCTTTCGGGTGAACGCTCATAGTCAGGATCTTCCTCTATCTTCGCTGGGATGCGCGTACCACCGGCCGCGAGATAATAGAGGTGGGCCGAGAGCGAAGCCTTGTCCATGGCCAGATTGCAGCGTACCGAAGTCAGCGGCATCCGGGGGGAGAGCCAGGTCTTGAACCAGGAATCGGTAATTCGCGGACGCTCCGTACTGAAACTATGGTGCCTGGCTTTGGCAAGCGTAGCCTTGTCCTCCGTCATGATGCCCGGAGAGACGACCAGCCGGTATTCGGTGGCCGGCCGGAAGGCATCCTGTTCATCGAGGTTGCAGGCCAGGGTGGCAGGTCCCAGCCAGCGCCACCGGCAGTTCAGCCTGGGCTCGATACTAACCGGAATCTCCGTGGTGTCCCGCTCCATGCGGCCAAGAGGCACCACCGGCCGATCGAACTGGATGACGATCTGCCGTCCCATCGGCACCTCGTCGCCGTCAGGGGTAATTCGCAGGATCTGCAGGGCCTTGCCCGGCGTTTTTTCCGCATCCTGCGCTCCGAGGATCTGCGACGGCAGACAGGAGAACAGCAGAACGGCAAGCCAGAAAAGTTTGGACAAGGCTCGAACACCTTGCTTGTCGCACGGTACTGCATGGAGAGAATCAAGAGATGTTGGCACGGAGAGAACCTCCCTGGATGACGCGGCAGGACCTGGCACGGGATTGAAAAAGGCTGGAGCTTCTCCTTTTTCCTCAATAGATGAAGTATCCTAGATGATTGATCCGGCCTACGCAACTTCTTTTCCAGGCACTTTCCGGAAGGTTACCGGCCGTCACTGCATCGGGCGGGGATCAGGCACACAACCGGCTGTATCGATGACCTTGCTCCGGATGAAGTCTCCGCCGGTCCCTTTCCAGGTGAAAAGGACCAGGCGGAGAATCAGGATGAGGCTGCTGCCCTCCCGGATTCAAGCCATGTGAGGCATCAGGAGTTCAGGATCTTGCGGGCGGATTCATCATTGACATCGGAGACATGCGGGATGCCGGTCTCGCGCGCGGTCTCGCGGTTGCCGGAGAAGATGTCGTTGCGGGTGATCTGGTTGAGGGAGAATTTTCTCGCCCCGGCCATGAGCTGCTGCACACCGCAGGCCAGCTTGTCGGCCAGGGTGTAGAAGCCGATCGCCCCGTAGGGGATCTTCTTCATCTCGTCTTTCCCGAGCTTCTTCTCGACATCGTGATAGGCGGCAAATATCTCATCAGCCGTCTTGCCGACTTCCAGGACGGTTTTGGGCAGCTCATTCCAGTTGCCGTTGACATGCTCCCTTCTCTCCGGATAGATCGACCCCTCGATGTTGGCGCCGAGAAACCCGGGAATCATGATCGCCCTGCCCATGCATACCAGCTTGGTATAGGGTGCGCCCAGCGCCAGGGCCTTGAAGATATGGTCTTCCAGGGCAAACCCGCCGGCAAAGGACATATCCACAACCTGTTTGCCTTTGGCCGATATCATATGAGCGTACTCATGGGCCTTGGAGTGGAGATTGATGGACGGCACGCCCCAACTCTGCATCATGTTCCACGGGCTCATGCCGGTGCCGCCGCCGGAACCGTCGATGGTCAACAGGTCAAGGCCGGCATCGGTGGAAAACTTTATCGCCATGGCCAGTTCTTCCATGCCGTAGGAACCGGTTTTCAGAGTCACCCGGTTAAAGCCCAGGCCACGCAGGTAGTCGACACTGTTCATGAAATCTTCCCGCACCTTTTCAACCGTGTTGAGCTGAGTTGCCCCGAGGCGGCTGTGACGGGCGAAGGATTTTATGGCGCCCTGCTCAAACCCTTTCTGCACTTCCGGCATGGAAGGATCCGGGTCGACCACATAGCCCCGTTGCTTGAGGAACATGGCGTAATCGAGGCTTCGCACCTGGATCTCGCCGCCGATGTTTTTCGCCCCCTGTCCCCATTTCAGTTCGATGATGCATTTATCGCCGTATTTGCCCGCCACATATTCCGCCACACCGTTTCGGGTGTCCTCGACATTGAGCTGGACGATAATGGCGCCATAGCCGTCATGGTAGCGCATGTAGGTTTCGATCCGGCGGTCGAGTTCCGGCGCCGATACGATCTTGCCCCTCTTGCCGCCGCCGGCGAATGTGATCTCTGATTTGCGGTCGACACCGACAACATTTTCACCGATGACCACCGGAATCCCGACAAGCGCTCCGCCTATGGCAAAGGCATCCCAATATTTTTCGGCGATGAATGTCGAGCCGAGCGCCCCCGTCATGAGCGGCATCCGGATCTTGGTTTTGACTTTTCTGCCGAATTCGGTTTCGAGGCTGACATTGGGGAAGATGCAGTCGTCCTGGCTGTTGGTCAGGCCGGGGGCCATGCCCTGGGCACCGTAGGCATACCCCTGAATTCTCAGGGAATTGTAGGATACGCCGACATGGGTAGTATTATTCGCGCCGGCAGTGACAAGGCCAAAACTTCTGGGATAGAGCAGTTTGCGCCCTACCATACTGGAGAGCCAGGTTTCACACTTTCCTTTACAATCCGCCCGACAGAGGGTGCAAAGACTCGACTCGGCCGCATCGCCGCGATTCATGGTTCCAAGTACATCGTTGCTCTTTGAAAATCTCATGCTTGTCGTCCTCGTGTTGTGGTTAAGGAGAAATACAGCTACTTCTATCTCACAGAACGGCCATCGATCAAGGCCGGCCTCGTACAAACACTTAAGGGGCAAAAATATTCAAAATCAGCATCCCGCTCACTGCAGCGCTGAGATATGCTAATATCAGCAACTGCATCAAGATCCATCGGGAACCAGGCATGGCCTACTGGCGGGGAGGCGGTATCGCAACAGTTGCAAACTGGATTACGCTTTGAATACTACAAATATGAAAATAAAAATACAATTCTGTATCTATGTGCTTCACCGGTTATAAAAATTCACTTCCGAGTAATAGTGGAGGCACTTCCGGAAAGAATTGATTTCGACAGGCCTGGTTGGGCCTGGCTCAGGATACGAAGGTTTTCTCCGCCTTTATGTTGCGATCCTCATTCCTGATTTTGTTTCAATCCACGCCCCCCGCGCGGGGTTGTGCTAACCTAAAATTGACCAGCAGCGGGCCGGTTCATCCCCGCGGATGCGGGGAACAGATGTAATCGACCCAAACGAAGAGGAAGATCCGCGGTTCATCCCCGCGGATGCGGGGAACAGGAGCATGTTACCCACTGGCGGTGTACGTATAACG
>JBBRGP010000261.1:0-4160 GCA_038224105.1 Desulfobulbales bacterium
ACCACAGGATTACGTACGAGGTTGCCGAGGTGGTGGCAGCCATACGCGGCCAGCATCTCCCTGAAGTTTACGCCGCCATGTTTTTACAGGGCAGGAAACTCAATTGATTATTGCCGTTTGAGAAAGGCCGTAAATATGCTATGAATGATCTGGAAAACCTCCGGCCCGGGACCGGCGGCGTCGATGGTCAACACCGGAGACTTTTTTATGAACGTTACGCCGTGTTAAACCGTGCCGGGTCTTTCTATTCATGCGAAATCTTACGTCGGCGTCGGGTGAAATGACTGCCCGATCTCGCCAATCTCCGCAAGTTAAGGACATTTCCACATGGCTAAGAAAAAAGGCACCACCAAGCAGAAAAACGGCATAGAAAGTTTCAGACTGGCGGAGGGGACCGCCGCGGGCAACCTGCTCACCCAGAACGGCGAGGATACAACGGCCGTCTATATCAAGAACTCCCAGCTCAAGTATGAAATTGAGTTGAAAAAGCTGCAGATCGAGCTGATGAAACTGCAAAACTCCATGAAGATCAGCGGCCAGAGGGTCCTGGCCATCTTTGAGGGACGGGATGCGGCCGGCAAGGGGGGAACGATCAAACGGATGACCGCCAACCTCAACCCCCGCAGCGCCCGGATCGTCGCCCTGATGCGGCCCAATGAGACGGAGATGACCCAGTGGTATTTCCAGCGCTACGTCGCCCACCTCCCTTCGGCCGGCGAACTCGTCATCTTCGACCGGAGCTGGTACAATCGGGGCATGGTCGAGCCGGTCATGGGCTTCTGCACCGATGAACAAAACAAACGCTTTCTCAAAGACGTGCCACTCTTCGAGGAAATGCTGGTCAAGGACGGAATCAAGCTATTCAAGTTCTATTTTTCAGTTTCCAAGGAGGTCCAGAAAGCCCGCTTCGACTCGCGCAAAGAAGACCCCCTGAAGCAATATAAACTTTCTCCGGTCGATAACCTGGCCCAACAATACTGGGATCAATACTCCATCCGGAAGTTCCAGATGCTCTCCGAAACCAACCGGACCATCACCCCCTGGACCATTGTCCGATCCGACGATAAGAAAAAGGCCCGCCTCAACTGCATGAGACACATCCTCAGCCGACTGGATTATGAGGATAAGACATCACCGGAGGAACTGGTCCCCGATCAGGATATCGTCATCTCCGGCATCGACGAGCTGAAGCACATGGAGGAAAATCTCATGCAGCCGGCGCAGCTGCGCGGCTAGGGCGGCCCGCCGGCCGGGAACGTTCTGACAAAAAAAAGGGGGGACGGCACCGTTGGCGCCGTCCCCCGTCTTAACCCAGGCGGAACCGATGACTACCCCTCTTTGCCGCAGCACCTCTTGTATTTCTTGCCGGAACCACAGGGGCAAAGGGTATTTCTTCCGGTCTTATCGCCATCCCGTCGGATTGGTTTGGGCGGCTGGGGAGCCTCCCCGGCCGGGCCCTTATTGAGGCGCAGCTGTTCCTGCTCCTGCTTTCGCCGACGCTCCTCCTCCATGCGCTCGACCTCGTCCTCCCGGACGATGCGCACCCGCATCAGACTGGAAACGATCTGCGCCTTCACCGTTTCGACCATATTCTTAAAGAGTTCAAAGCCTTCGCGCTTGTATTCGTTGAGCGGATTTTTCTGGCCGTAGCCTCGCAGGCCGATGCCTTCCTTTAAATGGTCCATCGACAGGAGATGGTCTTTCCAATGGGTATCGACAACCTGCAGGAGGATGAGCTTTTCGACCTGGCGCTGGGTTTCGGGACCGTTGATCTCATCCTGGGAGGCATAGGCCATTTTGACGAAGGCCAGGGTCTTTTCCTTGAAGGTCTCGAGTTTCAGGCCCGACAGTTGTTCTTCGGGCCATTCCGGCACGTTATGAAAAACCTCGCCCATCCGGGCCTTGAATTCCGGCCAGTCCCATTCCTGGGAGTCAAGACGATCCTGGGAGAATTCGCCGACCACGCCATCGACCAGGTCCTCGATCATATCCTGGACCACTTGCGCCACATCGTCGCCGTCCAGGACCTCGCGGCGCTGCCGGTAAATAATCTCCCTCTGGGTATTCATGACATCGTCGTACTCCAGCAGGTGCTTGCGGATATCGAAGTTGTGACCTTCGACCTTGCGCTGGGCATTTTCGATGGCCCTGGAAATCATCGAGTGTTCGATCGGCTCATCCTCCTCCATTCCCAGTTTTTCCATGATCGAGGTAATGCGGTCAGAGCCGAAGATCCGCAGCAGATCGTCCTCAAGAGACAGATAGAATCGCGAGGAACCCGGGTCGCCCTGGCGCCCGGCCCGGCCCCGCAGCTGGTTGTCGATGCGCCGCGATTCATGCCGGGAGGTCCCGAGAATGTGCAGGCCACCGACCTCGACAACGCCCTGTCCAAGCTTGATATCCGTGCCACGGCCGGCCATATTGGTGGCGATGGTCACCTTGCCGAGCTGACCGGCACCGGCGATGATTTCCGCCTCGCGCTCATGGTGCTTGGCGTTGAGCACTTCATGGTCGACCTTCACTTTTTTAAGCATCGCCGAAATCTTCTCGGAGACGTCGATGGAGATGGTGCCGACCAGCACCGGTCGCCCGGCCTTGTGCAGCTCGCCGATCTCATTAATGACGGCCCGGTATTTGGCCGCCTCGTTTTTATAGATGACATCGGCGTAATCAATCCGCACCATCGGCTGGTTGGTCGGCATCACCGTGACGTCGAGATTGTAGATCTTCTTGAATTCGGCGGCCTCGGTATCGGCGGTCCCGGTCATCCCCGCCAGTTTTTTATACATCCGGAAGTAGTTCTGAAAGGTGATCGAGGCGAGGGTCTGGTTCTCCTGCTCAATCTTCACGTGCTCTTTAGCCTCCAGTGCCTGATGCAGACCGTCGCTGTACCTCCTCCCCTCCATGGTCCGACCGGTGAACTCATCGACGATGATCACCTGGTTGTCCCGGACGATGTAATCGACATCCTTTTTAAAAAGGATGTGGGCCTTCAGCGACTGGTTGAGATGGTGGAGTTTTTCGATGTTGGTCGGGTCGTAGAGATTCTCCACCTCGAGCATTTTCTCGCCGAGGGCAACCCCCTCCTCGGTCAGGGAAACCTGCCTGGCCTTTTCATCGACGGTGTAATGTTCTTCCTTCTTAAATTTCGGGATGATCCGATCGACGTTCTTATAGAGCTCGGTGGAAAGCTCGGCCGGTCCGGAGATAATCAGCGGGGTCCTCGCTTCGTCGATGAGGATGGAGTCGACCTCGTCGACGATCGCGTAGTTGAAGCCGCGTTGACAGTAATCACTCAACTCGAACTTCATGTTATCGCGGAGATAATCGAAGCCGAACTCGTTGTTGGTCCCGTAGGTGATATCGGCGGCGTAGGCCTCGCGACGTTCGACGTCGCTCAAGCCATGGATGATCTTGCCGCATTCCATCCCAAGGAAGCGGTAAACCTGACCCATCCACTGGCTGTCACGGGCGGCCAGGTAATCATTGACGGTTACCACATGCACCCCTTTGCCGCTGAGACCGTTGAGGTAGACGGCGAGAGTCGAGGTCAGGGTCTTACCTTCACCGGTCTTCATCTCGGCGATCTTGCCCTCATGCAGGACAATCCCGCCGACCAGCTGGACGTCGTAATGACGTTCTCCGAGGACCCGCCTGCCCGCCTCGCGGACCACGGCAAACGCCTCGGGCAAGAGATCGTCGAGGCTTTCCCCCTTTTCCAGCCGATCTTTAAAGGCCACGGTTTTGGCGGCCAGGGCGGCATCATCAAGAGCCGTTATCTCCTGTTCCAGGCCATTGATCCGTGCCACCAGAGGCCGGAGCTGTTTGAGGTACCTGTCATTACTGCTGCCGAAAACCTTTGTCAGTATTTTTCCTATCATATCATTCAGCCGTATGTTGTGGGATGAGAACCGTCTTCTTTTCCACCTTTATCACCGATGGTTTCGGGGCCTGGCCTTTGTCCTCGGCGACCATCTCCTTTTTTTCATAGACGGGAGAAAGGAGCGATTGCCCCGCCCACACCCCGAGGCACTGACTTAGCTTATTTTTGCCAAACGGCGAAGCCTTCCTGTCTAAGCCTGTTAGCTAAATCGACCTCCATTTTGGCAGCTTCATCGTAGGTCATTGGATTGAGATGTGCGTAGTAGTCTGGCCAGAGC
>JBBRGP010000262.1:0-4132 GCA_038224105.1 Desulfobulbales bacterium
GCTCGTCGAGAAGCCGGTTGGCAACCCAGGCGGTAAGGGTGTCCGCTTGCCGTTGGCTGAGGGTGTTGAGGAGGGAAGGGCGAAGTTTCATGAGCTCGGCATGCAAATCGGCAATTACGTCGAGGTAGGTGGCGAGAGTCCGCAATTTCGCCGTCGACCCCAGTTCGAGTTTGCTGCCCTCGTTGATGTCAAACGGCATGTCGGTGGTGTCGGTCTGGACCCGGACCATATTGCCGAGCGGAGTTTTTTCGAACAGGGTGAAACTGTAGCAGAGATCGTCGGTCTGATCCGGGCTCAGCAGGTATCTGCCGAGCAGGCCCTTGCTGCCGGCGACGCTTTGGTTCTCAAGACTTTTGAGGTAGCGGCTGACCTCCTCCTGCAACTGGTTGAACAGGGTGGTGGTGACCGTAATATCCATACGGTCGAGATCATAGAGGGAAGTTTCAAAGAGAGAGCCCAGGCGATTGCGGACGACGTTGACCCCTTTGTTGGTGGCGATCTGCGGGGCGGCTGAGTTTTCGGTGAAATTACGGAAAACCAGGGGCTGGGTCTGGACCGCCTCACTGAGCGCCGTCGAGATATAGCCGCTCTGGGCGAGGAGCCGGGCATAACTGTTGCTGAGCACACCCAGATCGCCGTGGCCGCGGATGAGGTAATAGGACGGTCGCCGGTGGGCGATCATCAGGCTGATCACCTGTTTCAGGACCCGGGCCTGCTCATCCAGTTCATGGCCCTGCACGTCCTTCAGACGGAGCAGCCGGTTCAGCTCCACAAATTCGGTGCCGTACCAGACAAACAGCCCGTCCCCCAGGCCGTTGACCTCTCCCGCCCCGGGGGCGGCGGAGAGGGGGACGGAGTTGACATAGTCGAGCACCAGCTGTTTGCGAAAGCCGCTGGTGTCCTCGCCGTTGCGATAGGC
Organism: Desulfobulbales bacterium; assembly: GCA_038224105.1. GTDB lineage: Bacteria > Desulfobacterota > Desulfobulbia > Desulfobulbales > Desulfocapsaceae > Desulforhopalus_A. The sequence continues at coordinate 920 of JBBRGP010000262.1, forward strand.
CCGGACGCTGGCCGAGGCCATCTGCACCAGTTTGTCGGCAATCGACGAGGTGATGCCGTTGTCGGAATGGCGAAATTTTTCGGTCTGGGTGGCGAGGGTACTGCCGCCCATCGACGACAATTTGATATTGACCAGCTCCCCCGTTTTGACCATCACCGCCTTGGAAAACCTGCCCCAGTCGACGGCGGGATTGACCTTGGGAAATTGATCGGACAGCAGGTCGCGGTTTTCAATGAACACCAGAGCCTGCACCACCGGTGTCGGGATGGCGGAGAAATCGGCATAGACGCGTTTCGGATTGATCATCCGGTACATCGAGATCAGGGTGGCATCGACAATATGCAGCCCGGCCTGGCTTTTCTCATTGAATGGAATAAAAAATCCGTATTCGGCGTATTTTCGCAGGTCGTGGTTGAAGCGGGTCTGGCTGGTAATGCGCATGCCTTTTTGTTTCAGCTTGTCGAGCATGACCGGCAACTGGACATAGCCGAGACGAAGATCGTAGGGACCCTTTTTCGGAAAGACGATGGAGCTGCTTTCTCCTTCGTCGATATGGTAGGCAAGCTTGCCGGCAAATTGACTGATGTACCGTGCCTGCAGGGTGGATGTCTGGATTTCATGATAGCCGCCGACCGCTACCGCACCCCCGGCGATTATCGCCAGAAAAAGCAGATACGGCCACCACCGCCGGGTCTTTTTCAAGGTTGACCCAGGGCGGGAAGGGGGGCGGGGCGGCAAATTTCCCTCGTTCTCCCCATCATCCCGGTCGGGGGAGGCGGCGATGGTGATATCTTCCAGCCGTCGCGGCGGGGGTTGGTTCGGTTGCCGGTGCCCGGCAGACGTGGTCGGAAAATCCTTCGACCGGGAAGGGAAGCCTGTTTCGCTCGGCCTGTCGTCAATTGGTATGTTCACTGGCGGAGAGCTTCATCGCAGGACAACAAACCCGTCATGGTGCAGCGGGAAACCTTGTTCCGGTGACTTTCCGGGCAGGCCACGGCTGGGGGGGCGGGGCAGGAAGGAACCTGGAAAGCAACCAGCTTGTTCATCATATGCGACTGAAATGTTATCAAAATATAGTGATGCAACGGGGGGGAGACGAGCGCCGCGTCAGCCCTGCCGGGGGCTTCCCTGCCTTTCGCCAAACAGCTGCCGTCCTCGGGGAGTGATCGGCGATGCATCGTTGTCCGCCACCTCGGTCCTTCCCAGGCCGGTTATGTCTTTATCCTACCCAGTTTTTCCTGGACAGTCAAGGTATCTTGGCGGTTTTTCAGGGTATCCTGGAGTGCCTCCACCAGCGTTGCCACCTGATAGGTTTTTGACGAACCGGCGGACACCAGAATGTTCTCGCCGTTGCCGGGATTTGACGATCACCGCCAGGGTCAAACGCGATGGAGGCAAAGATGATCAGGGCCACGGCCTGGAGCACCACCATCTCCAGGTCGGCAAATCCCGGCAGGACTACGTGGGCAAGGATGATATAATCGCCGGCAACGAAGATGACGCTGAGGAGCAGAAGCAGCGCCAGAAATTTTTCAACCCGCATTTTTGCGGGGACGGATGAGGATCGGTATGGGTTCACGGTTGATAGGTTTTTGCATCGCCGCGGCAGCAGGGGTAACCCGGCCACCATTGTCGTGCCACATTGTGGTGGATGATTGATGAGGGGAATGTCAATCTCATTTCTTTTTTTTATGGAGTCGCCAGGCCCTTCGACCGACTGAGATCGAGAACCATTTCCACTTGGTCATCGCCCTCGACAATCGGCAGCCGGACGAAATTATATTTCTGGCCGAATTTTATCATCCGCCAATTGTCCTTGTTGATCTCCATCCACAGGGTTTTGACGCCGAGATCCCTGGCCACCGCAATGCAATATTCCATGAGGAGGCTGCCGATCCCCCGCCCCTGCCAGTCGTCGGCAACGGCAAAGGACAGTTCGGCACTCTCCGGATCGGCGAACCTGTTCAACCGCACATCGCCGACCACGACCTCCTCCTGGTCCCGGGCGACCACGAGAAAGGCGAGATCGCGGTCATAGTCTACCTGGCAGAAGCGCGCCAGGTTGACATGGGGCATGTTGATCCGGCGCAGGCCGAAGCGAAAAAAGACCGACTCCTCGGACAGGGATTCGAAAAAGCTGCGCATCGCCGGTTCATCTTCGCCGCGGATGGGGCGAAGATGCATGACTGTGCCATCCTTTAAAGAAACCTCTTTTTCGTACTTGAACGGATAGGGGGGGATGGAGAGATGGAGGGGGCAGAGGTCACCCTTCGCCCAGCGGTATTCCTTCGGCAATTTTTTGTCGAGGTGGACGATGACATCACGGACGACCCCGTCGTGTTCGGTCAATAACAGCGGGTTCATATCGATCTCACCGATCTGGGGGAGATCGATGAGTAATTGAGAAAAGCGCACCAGCAGTTCCTCGAGAAAGGCCAGCGCCCCGGAAAAGGATGGAATTTCTCGAAGATAGCGAAAGATTCTGGTCTCCTCCATCATCCGCCGGGCGAGGGTCTGGTTGAGCGGCGGCAGGCCGACGCAATGATCCTTTTCGGCGTGGAGATACGCTCCTCCCAGACCGAAGAGAATCACCGTCCCGAAACTGCGACTCTTTTTGGCGCCGATCGCCAGGGCGTAATTACCCGGCACGGGCATCGGCTGGAGGATTACCCGAGCCGCCGCATCATGGAGGGACAGGGCGTGGTCCTGGCACACGGAGAAGGCCGCCTCCACCTCCCGGTCGTTGTTCAGATTGTCGAGCACCCAGCCGGTCCGCTGTTTGCAGCCGACGTTCGGGGAATACACCTTCATGGTCACCGGCTGGCCGAGCCGGCGCGACACCCGGCAGGCCTCGTCGGCGCTGGTGACTGTCACCGATTCGATGACCGGGATGCCATAGGCGCCGAGGATGGTGCCCGCCTCCTCGGCATGAAGCGCGAAGCGCTGGTGGTCCAGGCAGTCTCTGATGACTTTTTCGGCCCGCGGCAAATCGGGGGAAAAGTCCTTCAGGAGAATTTCCGGAGTTTCCTGGAGCAGTTTCAGATTGTAATCGTAGCGGTACATGTACATGAAACTTTTAACCGCCTGCTCGGGGGTAAAAAAAGTTGGGATTTTTTGGCTGTTCAGATACGTCATTGCCGAAAAGCCGGTCTGCTCGCCGCACCAGGTGGTAAAGAGGGGAGTCCTGGGATTGCTTTCGGCGGCGGCGACAAC
>JBBRGP010000263.1:0-4127 GCA_038224105.1 Desulfobulbales bacterium
GGTGCACCCGCCGCCGCTCAGAAGACCGGTGGACATGGCGCGGAAACCGCCCGCCAGGGGATACGGCTTGGCATGCTCATTGACATGCGCAAGTTCTACGGCCGTCCCGACCTGCTTGACAAGGCCACGGCGGCATGCAACAAGGTTCACAATATTCCAGCGATAAACGATAAAAAGAGTGAAATAAAGTGGATTTGGAAAACCCCTTTTGTCAACGCCTTTACGGATCAATCCGCAAGCCATGTGTCAAAGACCGCCCGGGACAACGATTTCCTGGTGCTTTGCAACCACTGCGACCAGCCGCCCTGCGTTCGGGTCTGCCCGACCAAGGCAACCTTCATTAATCCCAAAAACGGCATCGTCGCCATGGATTTCCATCGCTGCATCGGCTGCCGTTTTTGTATGATGGGCTGCCCGTATGGAGCGAGAAGTTTTAACTGGATGGATTCACAACCTCTGCTCAAGGAAATTAATCCTGATTTTCCCGCGCGCATGCGCGGAGTTGTGGAAAAATGTAACTTCTGTGGGGAACGCCTTGCACTTGGCCTAGAACCCGCGTGTGTAGAGGCCGTCAAGGAAGTCGGGGCGATTGTTTTTGGTGATCTGAATGATGCGAATTCAGAGATCCGCCGGATTCTTGACCAGGAGCATACCATCCAACGGCAGGCTGCCCTTGGAACTAAACCTTCAGTCTTTTACATAGTGTGAGGATGTTATGATCGAAAAAGCGTTAAAAGGAAACTCTAACTATTGGATGTGGCTAGCTTTTCTGAGCGCATTCATAGGCGTCGGAGCGATCTGTTATCTGAGACAGTTTCTCTATGGTATGCATTTAACCGGCATGGGCCGCGATTTGTCGTGGGGCTTGTATATTTCCCAGTTCACCTTTCTGGTCGGGGTGGCGGCGGGAGGGCTGATGCTCGTTCTCCCGTATTATATTCATAACTATAAAGAGTTCGGAAGAATTACCATTCTTGGTGAGTTTCTGGCGATCTCTTCCATCGTCATGTGTCTTATGTTCATCATGGCCGATATCGGCCAGCCGCTGCGCGGACTGAATATGATTCTGTTTCCGACCCCCAATTCCATGCTGTTCTGGGATATGGTGGTACTGCTCGGCTATCTGACCCTCAATGTTATCTGCGGCTGGGTCATCCTTACTGCTGAACGGAAACAGGTCAAGCCGCCGAAATGGGTTTATTTCTTTGTGTACCTTTCGCTTCCGTTCGCGGTTTCCATCCATACCGTTACCGCCATGCTGTACTGCGGTCTGCCGGGCCGGCATTTCTGGTTGTCGGCAATCACCGCCCCCCGCTTTCTCGCCTCCGCTTTTGCGGCCGGGCCGGCCTTGATCGTCATCGCCTGCCTGGTTATGAAAAGGGTTGCCCATTTTGATGCGGGCAAGGAAGCGATCAACAAATTGACAACCATCATTATGTACGCGGCGCTGATCAACGCCTTCTTTGTCTGTCTCGAGTTCTTTGTCGGTTACTATTCAAATATTCCCGGTCACAAACATTCCCTGGAGTATCTGTTCTTCGGCCTCGAACATAACGGCCATGTCTACAACAACCTCGTCCCCTTCATGTGGAGTTCGGTGTTCCTCTGTTTCGGCGGGCTTGGCCTTTTTGGCTACATGAAGATCAAAGAAATCTACAGCGAAGTGCTCGTCGGTATCGGTTGTCTTATGATCTTCGTAGCCCTCTGGCTCGATAAGGGGCTCGGCTTTGTCATGGGTGGTCTGGTGGTCAATCCGCTCGATGAAATTGTCGAGTATTATCCCGCGCCCAATGAGATTGGTATTACCTTGGGAATTTGGGCTACCGGCTTTCTGCTGGTTACCCTTCTCTATAAAATTGCCATAAAGGTGGAGCATGAGGTAGAGGCTTAACTCTTAACCCCTGTCCCGGCACCGATTCCAAAGCCTCCGACTTGTCGGGGGCTTTTTTTTTTGTTAAATAGGGAAAGAGGAAGCAGTTGCCGGTATTTTCATAAACCGTTCACCGAGAAATGCTCTTGCCGAAAAAACGGGTGCTCATAGTTTTTTATTCATTTACCCAGCAGACCAAGGTGCAGTTGAAGAAATTCATCGCCGGTTTGGAGAGTGCCGGTATTGAGGTCTTCCAGGAAAGGCTCGAACCGCTCGATCCGTATGAGTTTCCATTCAAAAGCAACGTCGGCCTGGCGATGGCGATGGTAAGAACGTTTTTTCGCCGGAGGATGACGATTCGGCCGGTGGCGGAACAATGTTTTGGCCCCTGGGACTGCATTGTTCTGGCCGGCCCGACCTGGTCATATCATCCAAGCGGACCGATCCTCGACTTTCTCGATCGCTACGGTCGGCAGGTTTGTGGCGGTCGGATGGTGATTCCCTTTATCTCCTGTCGATCGTACTGGCAGCTGCATTATTGGTCCATCAAGGGGTATCTCAGGCGATGCGGGGCAAGGGTTGAGAAACCGGTGGTCTTCACCCATCCGATGAGGGAGCCGTGGCGGCTCATCGGGTTGGTCCTTCAGTTACGCGGGAAGATGGTCCGCAGGGAGAATTCCTGGTTTAGACGGCATTACCCCGGCTATGGTCACAGCAAGCTGCAGGGCGTGGAAGCTCTCGAAAAAGGTAAAGCCCTCGGCGAAAAATTGCTTGGCGATGAAGACCGGGGATGACCCCTCATGGCCATTGGCCGGTCATGTAGAGGGTATAAAAATAAAGAATTTCATCTGAATAGAAGGTATATACCAAGGCAGCCAGGGAAAGGAAGGGTCCGAAGGGGATGCGGGTCTGTCCGCCTTTTTTTTGGCTGCGCATGGCGATAATCCCCACGATCGCTCCTGTCGTCGAACTGGCGAAGATGACAAAAGGCAGCGACTGCCAACCCAGCCAGGCACCGATCATTGCGAGTAGCTTGATGTCCCCCCCGCCCATCCCGTCGATTTTTCGGAGAAGGGCGTAGAAGAAGGCCACGGCGTAGAGAACCCCACCTCCGATCAGCAACCCCAAAAGCGAGCTCTGCCAGCTGAGGGTGGTGCTCACCAGCGAGAAAAGAAAGCCGAGAACGATCCCCGGCAGGCTGATCGCATCGGGAATGATCTGGTGCCGGATATCGATAAAGATGATGACCAGGAGGGCCGCCGAGAAGAGAAAATAGCCTCCGGTAGCGGCGGAGAACTGAAACCGGTGAACGAGGGCGGCGGTTAACAGGGCCATCGCCAGTTCAACGAGAGGATACTGAACGGAGATGGCGGACTGGCAGTGGCCGCATCTGCCCCGCAGAAAGATATAGGAGAGCAGCGGAATATTTTCGTACCAGTGCAGAGGGGTTCGGCACTGGGGGCAGTGCGAGGCCGGGAAGACAATCGATTGGTTGGGATCGGGCAGGCGAAGAATGACGACGTTTAAAAAACTGCCGACGACGGCACCGAAGAGAGCTGCTATAATAAGAATCATGGGTTCGGCAATCATGGTCCAGATGCTCGATGAAGGGATGTGGGAAAGAATGCTGATTATTAAAATTCGCTTAATTGTATAGGTAAGTATGTCACAATACCAGGAAAATGCAACTGTTGCCCGTGTTGAGCAGTTTTCCGATAAAAACTTTCGGCTCACCCTCGATTGTCCGCTGATCGCTGCCAGTGCCAAACCCGGGCAGTTCGTCATGATCCGGACGGGAACCGGCAAGGATCCCCTGTTGCGGCGACCGTTTTCCATCCATCAGACCAGTTCCGGCGGCCGGATCCAAATCTACTTCAAGGTGGTCGGCAGGGGGACGGGCATCCTCGCCCAGGTAAAGCGCGGTGAAGAAGTTTCCGTCCTCGGACCACTCGGCAGGGGCTTTCGCCTCTTAAATGATACCCCGGCGGTCATTGTCGGGGGCGGGCTGGGTATGGCGCCGATGCTTTTTCTGGCCAAGGAAAACTGTCGGTTGAAAACGGATTGCAGCAAAGATCTACTGCTTCTCGGGGCTCGAGAAAAAGGGGAAGTCGATCCTCTTCTTGAGGATTTCCGGCAGTTCGGTCTGCGACTGCTGACCGCAACCGATGACGGCTCCCTTGGCCACCATGGGTATATTACCGAGTTGATCCGGACCATCATCCTGCCGCCTGGATGCACCGTCTATGCCTGCGGCCCG
>JBBRGP010000264.1:0-4116 GCA_038224105.1 Desulfobulbales bacterium
AGGCCGCCACCGCGTAAAGAAAGCCCACATGCCATTGCGGAACACCGAAGATCAGCCCCCGGTTACAGAGAAACACGCCCGGCAACGGGGTGAGTGCCTGGCGTGGCGAAGGGAGAATCTCATAAAAGAAAGCGTACCAGAAAAACAGCTGCAGCAACACCGGAATATCCTGGAATACCTCGATATAGATGGACGAGAGTTTGGCCAACAGCCAGTTTGTAGAGAGTCGGGCGATGCCGAGAAACGTACCGAAAAGGACCGTGCAGATAATGCCGATAAACGCCACGACCAGGGTATTGAGAAAGCCTACACAGAGCGCCAGGCCGTACGAGTCGGCCGCGGAGTAGCCAATGAGTTTTTCGCCGATTTCAAAGGCGGCTTCTCTTTTGAGAAAGCCGAAGCCCGTCGTAATCGACTGCCTTTCAAGGTTGGCCAGGGTGTTGTGGACCAGATAATAGCTGAGCAGTCCGACCCCGAAAACGGTGAGGAACTGGTAGAGAAGGGCAAGCTTGGCCGGGTCCCGCAGAAACGGGACTTTCTCTGGTGCTGTCGTGTCCATATTCACCTGTATAATCGGTCATGCCCGGGATGGTACCGGACATGACTTCGGCAGTTGACCTGCTATTTGAAAGGAGGTGAATACATGAGACCGCCGTTATTCCACAGGGCGTTAAGGCCGCGTTTGAGCATCAGCGGGGTGTTGACTCCGACGTTTCTCTCGAAGACCTCGTCGTAGTTCCCGACCTGCTTGACGATATTGTAGGCCCATTTTTCATCAAGGCCGAGGGCCTTGCCGTTACCGGGGGTAACGCCGAGAAAGCGCTGGATTCTGGGATCGGTGCTGGTCATCATCTCGTCGATATTCTTGGAGGTGATTCCCAGTTCTTCGGCCTCGATCATTGCCAGTACCGCATAATTAACGATATCTTTCCACTGGTTGTCGCCGTGCCGGACAGCTGGTGCCAGAGGCTCCTTGGAGATGATTTCGGGGAGGATCGAATAGTCGGCCGGATTGGGGGCTACCGCCCGGATACCGGCGAGCTGTGAGGCGTCGGAGGTCAAGCAATCGCAACGGCCGGCGAAGAAGGCCTTGGCCAATTCGGCATTGTTTTCAATGACCACCGGATTCATCTTCATTTTATTGACGCGGAAGTAGTCGGCAAGATTCTGTTCGGTGGTGGTGCCGGGGAGCACACAGACGGAGGCGCCGCCCAGATCCTTGGCGCTTTTGACTCCGAGTTTGTTGGGAACGAGGAAACCCTGGCCGTCGTAGTAGTTGACCTGGGCGAAATCGAGGCCGAGATCGGTGTCGCGGCTGAGCGTCTGGGTGGCGTTACGGGTGAGAACATCAATCTCGCCGGACTGCAGCGCGGTAAATCGGGTCTTGGCGGTCAACGGGGTAAATTTGACTTTTTCGGCATTGCCGAAGATCGCGGCGGCGACGGCACGGGCCGTATCCACATCAAGGCCCTTCCATACGCCTTTTTCATCCGGCTTGCCGAACCCAAAAAGTTCGCCGTTGACTCCCGCCTGCACAAAGCCTTTAGCCTTGACGTCGTCAAGGGTACCGGCCATGGCCACTCCCGCCGTCAGGCAAAACGCTGCTACCACTGCCGGTACAACTCGCTGAAAGTGTCTCATGAAAATACCTCCCTGTTGAATGTGGTTAAAAAATGCCGCGGCACCTTTGGTCTCCGCCAGCAGATATCGACGCTTGATCATGCCCTTGGACGCTTTGCAATCATTCAGATAATTTGAACTGATGCGAGGGGTGCAAACAGTGAATAGTGTTATTCCAATAAACCGAGTTCCTGTCAAGGAGTCTGGTTGTCGATACGCATTATTTTGCGGTATCCTGACTGGTCCGGTCGCCCTGGTGAGGCTGGTGGGTACGCTGAGGTTGGTGGCCGGCGGGAGCCTCGCGGCGGTCAGACTGGCAGGATCCGTTCCGCCAGATTGGCCGACACCTCCTCCGGGGTGAAGTCGAGATAGCTGAACAGGTACTCCTCCAGTTCTACGGTGCGGCTGAAATTGCGCCGGATATGGTGCTCCTTGACCGGGTTGTCGTCGCCGTAGCGCTCGAGGATATAGACAAGCCGGTCGGTGAGGGACACTACCTCATCGTGCCGCACCCGTTTATCGGCATAGAAGACCAGTTCCTTGGCGCCGAACACCCCCTGCCGGTAATGCTCGGTGGAGAAGTTTTTTAGGACGACATGATCGGCGACGATCTCGCCGATCTCCGGGAAGCCGAGGTCGATGCAGATCTCCCGGCCGATGTTGGCGTGATGGCAGCCGGTTTTGATGCACAGGGTCTTGGCGATATCGTGCAGGAGCGCCGCGGCAATGGTCTCCTCCCTGTGTGGCAGCGGACCGGGCGTTTTGGCGGTCCTGACCAGGCCGTCGACCAGGCCTCCGGCCACCGAAGCGACGAGAATAGAATGGTTGCGGATATTGTCGAGCATCTCGAACTGCTCAAAAAGACTCTGACACTGGCTGACGGAGGGTATGCGTATGCCCATAAACATGCTCTTTTTCGTGCGGGATCGGGATGCCGGCGGTAAAATCACCGGCAACTTAACTCATGAACCGCGTCGACGACTATTTTTGCCTGCTCCGGTGGGGTGAATTGATGAATTCCATGGCCGAGATTGAAGATATGGCCATGGGCGTCCCTGGCATCGGCAAGCAGCCGGCCGATTCTTGCCCGCAACTGGTCCTTGGGCAGGAGCAGGGCAAAGGGGTCGAGATTGCCCTGAACCGCCTTTTTCCCGACCTTCTTAATCGCCAGGCCGATGGGGATGCGCCAATCAAGGCCGATGACGTCGGCCCCTGAGGTGACCGAAAGGTCGAGGAGGGTGGCGCCGTTGTTGGCAAAGTAAATGAGCGGGACATTGCTGGGTTTCTGGGCGGCGAGAATTTTTTGTACATAGGGCAGGGCGAAGTCGGCAAAATCGTCGGGTCCGAGGATGCCGACCCAGCTGTCGAACAGCTGCAGGGCCTGGGCCCCGGCCCTGGCCTGGGCCTGCAGGTAGAGGATGGTGCCGTCGGTGATTTTGGCCATCAGGCCGTGGAACAGTCCCGGATTCCGGTACATCATCTTCTTGGTTTCCCAGAAGGTCTTGGAGGACCCGCCTTCGATCAGGTAGGTGGCGCAGGTAAAGGGCGCGCCGGCAAAGCCGATGAGCGGCACCCGCAGTTCCCGCCGCAGCAGCCGGATGGTCTCCATGACAAAACCCAGGGTCTGGTCGGCGTCGGGGACGACCAGCCGGTCGAGGGCGGCCTGGTCGCGGATGGTCGTGTGAAAAAGCGGTCCCCGGCCTTCATGAAATTCGAGGGGCGCCCCCATGGCTTCCATGAGGATGAGGATATCCGAGAACAGGATTGCCGCGTCCATGCCGAGGAGATCAACGGGTTGCAGGGTCACCTCGACACAGAGCTCCGGATTTTTGCAGAGCTCGAGGAAGGATATTTTGCCCCGGACCTTCTGGTACTCCGGGAGGTAGCGTCCCGCCTGGCGCATCATCCAGATCGGGGTGTAGGGGGTCTTTTCACCGCGGCATGCTTTGAGAAAGGTATCGTTCATGATGTATGGGTGTTGGCTTCCGTTGAGGGGTGATTTCAAGGTTTATTTTTGGCGAGCTGGCGCGGCACATAACTGCAGAAGGGCTCCTGGGCGAGAAAATCGCCGGTCATGGCATAGGCCCGGGCCCGGCATCCGCCGCACACTCCGACATACTCGCATTTTCCACAATTGTCCTTATACCCTTTGAAATCGCGAAGTTGAAGGAAAAGTTCGGATTTTTCCCAGATTGTTTTAAACGGCGTGGTCTTGATGTTGCCCGCCGATTTCGGAAAGTAGCTGCAGGGCAGAACCTCGCCATCGACATCGATCAGGCAGATGAGCTGTCCGGCCAGGCAGCCTTTGGAACCGCCGGTCGAGAATTTCAGATTTCTCCGGGTGAATTTTTCACCCTCTTCCCTGGCCTTCTGGCGGACAATCCGGTAATAGTGCGGGGCGCAGGTCGGCCGCATGAGCAGTTCGTTGTCCTCTTTTTCGACTCGGTAATGCCACTCGAGAATCTCGTCGTAGACCTTCTCCGGGATGAGCTCTCC
>JBBRGP010000265.1:0-4110 GCA_038224105.1 Desulfobulbales bacterium
ATGCTGGCGGGCCTGCCGCCGGTGTCGGCGCTGGCCACCAACAAAGCCCAGGGTTTTGTCGGAACTCTCACCGCAACCCTCATGCTGATGTTGAAAGGACATCTGAAAATCATCGGCCTTCTGCCGCTGGTCCTGGCAGCGGCGATCGGCTCGATGCTCGGCACCCTGCTCATTCAAAAAGTGGACACCAGCTGGCTGCACTGGGGAATTCCCGTCCTCCTGATCGGGGTAGCCGGATACTTTCTCGCCAGCCCGCAGGCCGGCAGGCATGAAAGCAGGGCGCGGCAGTCGGAAAGGGTTTACGGACTGACGACCGTGCCCCTGATCGGCTTTTACGATGGAGCGATCGGACCGGGAGCCGGTTCGTTTTTTGCGGCGAGCGGGGTGGCACTGCGCGGTCAAACCCTACTCCAGGCGACCATTCGCGCAAAGCTCTTTAATTTTACGACAAATATCATGTCAATGGCGATCTTTGCCGCCGCCGGACAGGTCGTCTGGATCATCGCCATGGCGATGATGGTCGGCCAGTTCTGCGGTGCCCTCCTGGCCAGCCATACCATGCTGCACGGCGGGGAACGACTGATTAGACCCTTGGTCATCCTGATGTGTGTGCTGATGTCCTGCAGTCAGGTTTACAAACTGCTGGCGCATGGCTGATTTAGTTGGCAACGAGCCCGGGCTGCCGATCCGGCAACGGCGGCGGGACGGGGCGGGACAGCATGACTTCAATGTCCTGGAAAAATTTTTCTTTGTACTGTGCGACCGCATGCTTGCGGTCCATGACCATATCGAGCTGGCGGGCATGGAGGGTCAGATAGCCGAGAATCTGCAGCCGATTTTCGAGATATTCCCTCGGCCGTTTCTTGACCCTGGCGAGGAGGGCGTCCGAGCGCAGTTCAACACGAAAATCAAAGTGCTGCAGAACATCGGCAAGCAGCCTTGCCCGCACCGCCTTGCGCCCCATGTCCGCCGCCCCACCCTTGAGCCGGAAGGTGACATAACTCTCGGTCAGCAGATCGCTCATATAGGCTTCGATCATCGCATAATGATAGCCCAGACGGACACTGAGATTGCAGAAATTCTCCGAAATCAGAAAGTAATTCTTAGTGGTCAGGTTCGAGGCGACGGCCGGATCGAGTTCGGGCCGCATGGTCGATTGAAAGATGATCGCGCCGAAGCCCCTGACACTCACCGGCGGCGGACCTTCCCAGCGAAAGGCTGAAATACCCCGCCAGATTGCCAGCATCGGCGCCGAGACGATGTCTTCGATGCGAACGGTCTTTTCATGGGCATCAAACCCCTCCCGAAAACCGTCGGCCAGATCAATCACCCACCATTCGAGCGGCACCTTGCCGACCAGCCGTTTGGCTGTACCCTGATCGAAATGATGCTGCCGACCGAAGTCAAACATCTCGGTTACCGATTTTTCGTGGCAGAACCGGGTGATATCATGGAGCGTCTCACACCACGACGATTTGAATTGCGGCGAGGCGGGATCGTTCAGGTTAAGGGGGGTGATATACTGCAGGGCGTCGGTCAAAAGACGCTGAACCGGACTACCGGCCATGATATCTTTAACCACCGTTTTCCGCAAAAGCAGATCTTCCCGACGCCCCCGATATACCGTCCGCTCCGACGTATGAACCGTCACCATCTCGCCATTGGCCAGGACCGCCATGGCATCGGCGAGGCCGAACAGGGCGGGGATGCCGAACTCCCGGGCGACGGTGGCCAGGTGCCCCGCTTCACTGCCGGTCTCGGCAAGCACGGCAACGGCCTGGCTGAGCAACGGCGCCCATTCCGGCAAGGGATGGATCAGCACCAGCACCGCCCCTTTCGGAAAAGTAACCATTTCCGCCATCGAATCGACCCGAAACACCTCGCCGGCGGCGATGCCGGCGGCGGCACAGATACCACCGGCGAGCACCGGCGGTCCCCCGGCTCCGTTGCCGGCCTCCGGGACGACTGGCTCCTCTCCGACCGGTGCGTGGCTGATCAGCATCGGCCTGCTCTGGAGAATAAAGAGCCGGCCATGGCGATCAAAGGACCATTCGATGTCCTGCGGCTGGCCGAAATGGTTTTCGAGAATTATGGCCGCTTCGGCCAGTTCGCTGACCTGCTCCGGGGTGAGCACCGACGAACCGTCGGAATCGTCCGGCCCCTGGCGCAACTCCCGATATATTACCGCATGGGGTTTGGCCCGGCTGACGAGAAAGAGATCGGTCATCCGCGTGCCGTCAACCACCCCTTTGGCAATGCCCGAAAGGGCATTAATGCGGATCGCCGGTTGCGCATCGGCGTCGGGATCGCTCGAATAGGTGACCCCGCTGACGGTGGCATCGACCATTGCCAGACAGCCGACGCACATCTCGATATCCTCGTGGCGATAGCCACGTTTGCGCCGATAGGCAATGGCTTTTGCCCCGTATTTGCTGGCGACGACCTCTTTATAGGCGGTGACCAGCGAGTCCTTGCCGACATCGAGGATCGTCCGGTACAGGCCGGCGAAGGAGATTCCGGCACTGTCTTCCCCAAGGGCACTGGACCGCAGCGCCACCCGGCAGCCGGGCGAAGTGGCCTTTTCGAGGTGGGCGTAATGGACATAGAGCAGTTCTTCGAGATCCGGCGGCAGAGGGTTGCTTATGACCATGTCCTGAATCTCCCGGCAGGTCCTGAACAAGCCCTCAAAATCGTCGGACTCGAGGACCTGCAGCCGCCGATTGATCTCGGCGATACGGTCGGCCGTCAGAAAAAGTCTGGTGGCCGAGGCACTGATGACAAAACCCTTCGGCACGAGGAAGCCGGCAATGGTGGCCGCTTCGCCGAGGTGCGCCATCTTTTCACCGGCCTGGCCGGTGTCCTTTCTGCTGACTTCGGCGAGCGGCAGGATCAGCGGTCCGCTCCGGGCTGCCGGCTTGCGCTCGATGATTTCATCGAGATCGTGGCTGATTTTCTCGAAGATCGGCCCGAGTTCTTTATATTTGCCGTCCGACATGTCGAGGAGATTGCGGATCATCTTGAAGACGTTGACCAGGATGGCGGTGATTTTCGACCGGATCACCGCCATTCGATAGCTGTCGTGACCGTAATAGATCTTTTCCAGCTCGGCCATGGCCTGCAGGGCATTGTTGTTGGCGGTCAGCAGTCCCCGGAAATTGGCGTAGCGTTTTCTGAAAGCACGCTTCAGCTCTTCAGGGCTCCGCGTCGCGGCGGCGGGGGCTGAAGAGAAAAGCTCTTTGAAAAAAGTGATGAGTCGCTGCATGGCTGGTCCTCATAAAAACCGGCGGACTACGAAAGGACTCCCCCTTCCTCTCCGCGGTCCGCCGGTCATGGGTGCAAGGACGCGGATCAGTGGCCGATCTTCAGCCCCAGTCCCTCAAAGAGATACATCAGACCAAAACCGTACCACAGGGTATAGAAGACATAAAAGGCCAGGGCGAAAATGACCAGGGCAATATTGTCCTTCCAGTCCTCGGCTTTAACCCCGAAATAGTTATAGGCCGGTTCCAGGGCCTTTTTCTGAATGTCGGCAAAGGGTTTGGCCTCGGCAAATTTTTCCTGTCTGGTCAGATCGGCACTGATTTTCTTGAACAGGGTATGCCAGTTGAACATCGCCTGTTTCTCCGGATAACCATATTTATCGGCCACCGGCTTGCCATCGTTTTTAAACATGAAATCGGAATCAACCAGACTGCCCTTCATAATCAGCGCCATATCGCCGTTGATTGCCACTTCCTTGCCGGCAACGGTGGCCTGCGCACCATTCATCTGAATGAGTTTGGCGGTCTCCGCAGCCCGCGTTTCGTCGTCCAATTTTATCTTAACATCAATCATCTTGCCAGCATACTTCTCACTCTTGCTCATTGACTCTGGAATGAAATAGGAGGAGCCCTTGGAAATCATGTTGAAGAGATTATCCATATAGTCAAGACCGTTGACTTTTCCCGGGAAGACCGGCATGAAGATCACCGCCAGCAGAATAAAAAAGGTGATCAGCATGAAGATGCCCCGGACTTTTAATTTTGCTTGCATGCTCATATTAATGGCCCTCCGTTGTCAATTTGGAAATATTGCTGAAAAATGCATAGAATACCCAGACCGCAAAGGCCC
>JBBRGP010000266.1:0-4078 GCA_038224105.1 Desulfobulbales bacterium
GAGAAAGAACCGGCCCCTTATACAGTTGCCATCCTCGATCTGCAGATGCCGTTCATCTCCGGCTATGATCTTGCGATAAAGATCAGGGCCTCTGATCTTGCCGACCCGGCCATTCCCCTCCTTGCCTACACCTCGTCCACCGAAAGGGTGGCCCAGGAATGCAAGGAAGTCGGGTTCACGGCGTTTCTCACCAAACCGGCACGGCGCGACATCCTCCTCCGAACCCTCGCGAGAATCCTCGGCGCCCGCGATGACGAGCAGCGCCGACCACCGGAGGAGCACAAGCTTGTCACTCAGTACTCGGTGCGCGAAGAGTTGAAACAATCGGTCCGTATCCTCCTCGCCGAGGACAATCCGGTCAATCAGAAACTGGCCACGATCATGCTGACCAAGGCCGGCTACACAGTCACCGTAGTTGCCAACGGCAGGCTGGCGGTAGACGTCTTCACCCAGAAACCCAACGGTTTCGATACCATTCTGATGGATATTCAGATGCCGGAAATGGACGGCTATGAAGCCACCCGACACCTCCGGCAACAGGGCTTCAGCGAAATCCCGATCATCGCCATGACCGCCAATGCCATGAAAGGCGACAAGGAACTCTGTCTGGCGGCGGGAATGAGCGATTATATTACCAAACCGATCAAAAGGGAGATTGTCTTTCAGATCCTGGAAAAATGGCTGCACCTCCATAGTTGAGCCAACAAACCGTGCCGATGTCAGAATCGCAAGAGACACCGCAACCCTCCTCGCTGAGAGCCTGGGCCGATCGCCCCCTGCCGAAGGGTTCGCCGCTCCGCGCCGCCGCCCACTACTTGGTGCGCCTGGTGCTGATCGCCGCCAGCGAATTTAAAAGCAATGGCATCGCCCTCCGTTCAGGGGCTCTCGCCTATACCGCACTGCTCTCCCTTGTCCCAATCCTGGCGATGAGCACCGCCGTGGTCAAAGGACTCGGCGGCGACGATCACCTGCGCCAGGCAGCCTACAGCTATATCGAAACCCTGGCGGCCAGCACCCACTCCCTCCGGGAGGCGGAAAGCCCTGCCCTTCCAGCCGAGGCTGCTGCCCCTGAAAGCGGGGTGAACCTGACCGACCACCTCCGCCTGGCAGTCGATCAGCTCTTTGATTATGTCGATAAGACCAATTTCACCACCCTCGGGACCATCGGCGTCGTCGGCATTCTTCTGAGCGTCATCCTCGTCCTCGGCGCCATCGAGGAGGCGATGAACACCATCTGGAAGGTGGCAAACGGCCGATCGCTACCGCGAAAAATCGCCGACTACCTGACCCTGCTCATCCTTTTTCCGATCTCGATCAACGTCGCCTTTGCCGCCAGCGCCTTTCTCAGGAGTCCTGTGCTGGCGGCGAAAATGGATATGCTGATGCCCTTTGCCTGGCTCCAGACCCTGGTGCTGAAGGCGGTGCCGGTGGGGATCATCACCCTCACTTTTTATGTAATCTATATCTTTTTTCCCAACACCAGGGTCAGAACTCTGCCGGCACTGTTCGGGTCGATCCTCGCCACCCTCCTCTGGTTCGGGGTGCAGGACATCTACATCTCCCTGCAGATCGGAGTTGCCGAATACAATGCCATTTACGGCTCGTTCGCCACCCTGCCGCTTTTTCTGGTCTGGATCTTTCTGGGCTGGATGTTCATCCTGACCGGCGCCCAGGTGGCCTTCGCCTGCCAGAACCTCCGGACCTTCCGGCTCATAACGTTTTCCGCCGCTTCTTCCTTGAAACTTGCCGCCGCCTTCGATATTATCGACTGCGTTTATCGGGCCTTCGCCGCCGGCCAGTCGACAACCCCCGAGAAACTGGTCGCCGCTCTGCCGACCTATGGAGCACCCCTGATCGTCGAGGTGACGACGACCCTTGAGCATGGTGGGCTGCTCCATCTCTCGCGGACCGATCACCGGCTGCTACCAGCCACCCCGGAAAAAGCCTGCAATTACGAGGCGGTGGTTGCCGTGATCCTCGGCACCGAAGCGCCTGAAAGCGAGGGTGGGCGGAAAAGCCGCCGGGCCCTTGCGGCGGCGGCGGCCGCAGGCAAGGAGATAGATAATCCGCCTGGTCCCGGAGCGTCTCCGCATTCCCAGTAACTGCGTGGTGTTCGGCTTTGCGCCCCGGCCTCCGGCATCGGCGCCGGCCGAAAGACTCTCTTCAAACACCTTTCCTGGCGGAGGAGGGAAATGTCCAGGCGGCATGGGCATGCCGATGAAATAGCCCTGCTGCAGATCGCAGCCCATCGAACGTAGGGTATCGAAGGTCTGGTGATTCTCGACGCCTTCGGGAACCACCTGCAATCCCAGATTATGGCCAAGCTGGATGGTGGCGTTGACGATGGTGGCATCGCTGTGGGACAACACCCGGAAAAGAGGGTTTGCGAAATCAATTGCTTGTCCTCTGGCCAGTCAGGGCACCCGTCCCGGTAACGGCAGCAATTGAACGGCAATGGTCCACATGATAAGACAGACCGAACCGTTGAGCACCCGCCACGCCGTTTTGGTCTGAAACATTGGCGCCAGAATGACCCCGCAGAGGCTGAGACTGTAGAACCAGATCAGTGATGCCGAGCAAGCCCCGAAAGCAAAGAGATAACGTCCGGTTCCGGTAAACTGGCCGCCGATCCCGCCGAGCAGCACCAGGGTATCGAGATAAACGTGGGGGTTGAGCAGGGTTACGGCCAGAGTCGCTGCCACCACCGCCCCCCTCGACGAAAAGGTGTCTTCCGTAATCTCCATTGATTCGACAGCGATTGCCGCCCGCAACGCCCGCCATCCGTACCCTGCCAAGAACAAGGCGCCGGCCCAGCCCGCAACGTCCCGCAGCAGGGGATGGGCGGCAACTACCGAACCGACTCCGGCGACACCGAGGCAGATCAGCAGCGCGTCGCAGAGACTGCAGATTAAAGCCACCAGCCAGTTGTATTGTTTCGTCACCCCCCGGGACAGGACAAAGACGTTCTGTGCCCCAATCGCGACAATCAAGCCAACCCCGGTTTCCATCCCCTGTAAAAAGGCAATCATTCTGATCTCCTTTGGGCCGGATGTTCGCCCGATAAAAATGATATTTTGCCAGGGGCGCATCCCCGTCCCATACACCAGGGTTTGCTTGCCCTGCTTTGAAGCCTCGACTATAGAAGGGTGTTGAAAAACACAATCTAACCCATTGATTCAGTTTTACGAACACTCTAAATTTAGCGTTTTTGCCACTATTCTTTGTTTTCGTTAATGAACGTGCGGAAAGGTTCACTCGTCATTTCATCGCTGGATCAAGAAAAATTCTCGGTCAGGAAGCCTGAGAACGGCCGCTTTCAGCAAACAATCTCCTTCGCAACGGAATAGCAAGATGCGGCGGCGAAACAACACCACATTGTGATAGTTTTTTTGGTGCGGACTGTCGACCTTCGCCTCCATGCAACCTTTCCGATTGCAGAGATCGGAGCAAATCTCTGGAATGGGCACTTTACCGGCCGGGATATCCCTGGCATAATAGGGGTTGAATCTTCCCCGAGGAATGCCACTTGGTTGCTTTTTATCTTTGAAAAATACACGTATCAATGAGCTGGCAATCCATGTACCACCGAAGCGAGTCCACGCATGCATGCCGCTGATGCCTTTTTCCTGGCGGTGACGTGGTGTGGTTCACTGTATCTGCTGCTGCCGGCGGCGGGCCTGATAAGTTGTGGTCTTTTTCGAAAGGCCAGAATTCAGGAGGCGGTGCTGCTCGTCTCAAGCCTTGTCGCGACGGTGGCGGCCGTGCATGCCGTCAAACTGCTCTGTCGCCGGCCACGCCCGGAGTCACTGGGAGCGCTCGTCGCCATGCCCGCCGACTGGTCCTTTCCCAGCGCTCATACCGCCCAGGCAACGGCATTTTATCTGTGCCTGAGCCTCATCGCCAGGCGGCTGCTTCCCTCACCCTGGCAATGGGTTGTAAATATTCTCTGCCTTTGTTTATGCTTTTTCGTCGGCTGGTCGCGCCTTTATCTCCGGGTCCACCACCTATTTGACGTGTTAGGCGGATTCTTCCTGGGCTGTCTGGTGGTTGGTACCCTGTTCCTGCTCATCCCCGCCCC
>JBBRGP010000267.1:0-4061 GCA_038224105.1 Desulfobulbales bacterium
GGCCTTTGTGCCGCTCGGTAACAGCACAATTATTTTCTCGGTCTTTCTTGTCAACCGTGTCCTCAGCGGCCTCGCCGAGGCCCTGGCCAGCGGCGCCGATGAGGCCATCGCCTACGATTCGCTGGCCGCCGAGGGCAATCCGGAGGACTGGCCGAGGGTGCTCAGCGTCCAGATGAGCCTGCGCTCCGTCGCCTCGATCCTCACCATGACCATCGGGGCGCTGGTCTATGATCCGAGCGTGGTCAACCGGTTGCTGGCCTGGGTCGGCTCGACCGTGGTCGTCAGCCAGCAAGTGACCATGCGTTTCCCGATCTATCTGACCCTGGCCCTCGCCGTGCTCGCCACGGTAAGCGCCCTCGGTATGCGGGAAAACCACGCGCCCCGGTCAACAGGCCAGGGCTCCACTGGCCTTGCCGCCCTCCGTAAAACCCTCCAGGCCGGCGCTTGGATCGCCCGGACCCCCTTCGCCCTGGCGGTCATCCTCCTCTGCACCGGCTATGACCACGTGCTGCGGATGATTGCCACCATGACCAGCCAATATTTTCGACTCATCGAACTGCCCGAGGCAAGTTTTGGGCTGATCGGCTCGGCCATGGCGGCGCTCGGCCTGGTGACGCCGAAGCTTGCCGAAACGATGGCGGCCAAAAATTCCCCGGCCGTCAACATGTGGTGGATATCCGCCATCACTCTGATCGGCCTGTTCGGTTTGACCGGTTTTTATCCCTACTGGGGACTGCTGCCGATGGCCTTGATCTACATCGGCATGATGCTGATCTCCTTTTTCACCAGCCACTATCTCAACCTCATCACCGAATCGCATCAGCGAGCGACCGTGCTGAGCTTCAAAGGCATGGCCTTCAACCTCGCCTACGGGCTGATCGGCTTTTTCTTTGCCCTCCTGATCACCAAGCTCCGCGATGGGGGCCGCGCAGCCCACCCCCTTTGGCTGCCGGCCGAGGTCGAAGGGCTGGCCTTCCGGGAAGCGATCGGCTGGTTTCCATGGTACACCATCGCCGGCCTGGGCCTGACCATCGTCTATTGCTCATACCAGCTCCGCGGCGATAGCGAATACCGAAAAATCAGAAAATGAGAGGGTGTCCGAGGCTTTTGGCCGGCGAAGGATCGTGGCGCTTTTCCCCAAAAGTTGCCCGTTGCAGTTCCACGGGTGACCAGATATAGTGAACACTCGGTGCAATGCTGCCGATGCAGTGGCGAAGGTACGCAACCCTAATATTGAGAACAGGAGGTGATTTTTCATGCTGAAACGATTTTCCATCTCGCTCGAAGAGGAACTGCTGACGATTTTCGATGAGCATATCGCTACCCATAGCTACACCAATCGGTCAGAGGCCATCCGCGATCTGATCCGCAAGGCCTTCATCAAGGAGGAATGGCAGGCCGACAAGCAGGTTATCGGCGTCATCAGCCTGGTCTACGATCACCACCAGCATAAACTTCAGGAGAAGGTCACCGTGGTGCAGCACGACTACCATCATCAGATCGTCTCCACCACCCATGTCCATATGGATCACGACAACTGCCTCGAAGTGATCGTGGTCCGCGGCAAGGCTAAAGAGGTCCAGGAACTCGCCGACCTCCTGGCCGCCCTGCGAGGAGTGCGGGACGCCAACCTGGCCATGTCCAGCACCGGTGAATTTCTCCACTGACCGGGTCCGAGGCCGATTTCCATTTGCCTTCCATTTCCCTCAACCGCTGCTTATCATTTACAACTGCAAGCCGTTAGATCCAAAAAATCGGGGATCTCTCCGCCCAGCCTGTTCGGAGCTGCCCCCAAGGGAGACAGAAAAGGATCAATGCCATGGCCGCTACCTTGAAAGTTAAAAATTTATCAAAACAATACGAAAAGATAGCGGCTGTTCAAGATATCTCCTTTACAGTCGATGCCGGTGAGATCATCGGCCTGCTCGGACCAAATGGCGCCGGCAAAACCACCACTATCTCGATGATTCTCGGCATTCTTGAACCGAGCGGCGGCTCCATCGAAATCATCGGCAAAACATTGGCGGAGGATGTCGAGGCGATCCGCGGCAGCATCAACTTTTCCACGGTCTATACCCATGTTCCGGCAAACCTGAGCGTGGTCCAGAACCTCAGGATATTCGGCCTGCTCTACGATATCGCCGATCTGCCGGGGAAGATCGAATCGCTGCTCACGGAATTCGATCTGGTAAAATTCAGAAACACCAAAGCGGGACTCCTTTCCTCAGGAGAGTTATCAAGACTCAACCTCGCCAAGGCCCTGCTCAATGAGCCGAAACTGCTGCTCCTCGATGAGCCGACCGCCTCGCTCGACCCGAGTGTCGCCAGGGATATTCGGGAGAAAATTAGAACCTATGCCGACGAGACCGGGGCGGCGGTGGTCTGGACCTCCCACAACATGCATGAAATTGAACACATGTGCACGCGGGTGCTGTTTCTTTCCCGTGGCCGCATCCTCTTGACCGGCGATCCCAAAACTTTGCCCGGGGAAAACGGCAAGAACGACCTCGAAGATCTGTTCATCGCGGTCGCCCGGGAGCCGCTGTCGATCAATCACTGACCACCAATCACCGATGAAACCGAAACGGATCTATGCGGTATTCCTCCGCCAGCTCTACCTGTTGCGCAATAATCCGACCCGGCTGGCGGGAAATTTCGTCTGGCTGACCATTGCCATCGTGCAGTGGGGGTTTATCAGCAAGTATCTCGGCTCGCTCGGGCAGGCCAACTTCAATTTCATCACCGTCATTCTCGGCGCCCTGATCTTGTGGGAATTTCTGACCCGTATTCAGCAAGGGGTGATGATGGCCTTTCTCGAGGATATCTGGTCAAATAATCTGATCAACTACTTCGCTTCGCCACTCAGGATTTCCGAATATTCGCTGGGGATGGTGGCAAGCAGCATCGTCACCGGCCTGCTCGGCTTTCTAATCATGTCGATCATTGCCGGGCTGGGTTTCGGCTATAACATTTTCATCATCGGCCTGAGCCTCATACCCTTTATGGGCGTGCTCTTTATTTTCGGGATGGCCATGGGAATTTTCATCAGCGCGGCGATCTTTCTCCTCGGCCCGACCGCCGAATGGCTGGGGTGGCCGATTCCGATGATTCTCTCGCTTATTTCAGGAGTGTATTATCCGATCGACACCCTCCCCGCCTCACTCTACCTGGTCGCCAAGCTCTTTCCTCCCGCCTATATCTTTGAAACCCTCCGCGCCCAGTTGGAGCAGGCCGCTACTCTGTCGATGGCCTTTGGCAACTTTATCGTCGGACTTGGCCTCGCCCTCTTCTACCTGTTTCTCTCCTACCGCTTTTTTCTGATGGTGTACCGCCAAAACCTGAAAACCGGCAAACTCACCCGTTTTAACGCCTCCATCTAGATTCGGGAAGATGGTGGCCTGGCGCAGGTTAGCTATGCCCGATATGCCCTTTTCCTTTACCCCTTACCTTACGCAGATTCTCGCTTCTTCTGAAGAGGACGATTTTCTTTATCAATTCAACCGGTAATGGTTGGTCGATGGGGAACTGAACCGACCCTTTTTATCTAACTTGTTAAAGTGTTCGCATTTTGTTAAGCTGGCCTCCTCGTTGACCGTAACCGTCGGTTGCCGAGATCTGCCCGCCGGATCCGTGGGAGCCGGACGATACCGCACCTTTTCTCCTCTTGCCCTCAAAGGTCTGCCGTAAAGAATGAAAACGATCGCCTCTGTCTCCGTCCATGGCGGCCATAGCGGACAATTCTGCCACCACGCCACCGATTCGCTGGAAGAGATCATCCAAAAGTATATCGCCAACGGCTTTGCTTGGGTGGGTATCACCGAGCATGCCCCCGGGATCAGCCTGGAACTCCTTTATCCCGACCAGAAGGCCGCCTGCTTCACCCCGGAATTTCTTCTCGGCCGTTTCGACCTGTACATGCGGGAATGCCGGCGGCTTCAGAAAAAATACCGTTCCGAAATCAAGATCTTTGCCGCCATGGAGAGCGAGACCTACAGCGGCTACCAGGAGTTCATGCCGTACCTGATCACTACCTTCCGGCCTGACTATATCGTCGGATCAGT
>JBBRGP010000268.1:0-4011 GCA_038224105.1 Desulfobulbales bacterium
GTCCGTAGCGGTTGGCCCGCGACGCCGAGCCCTTGCCGTTGGCGACGAGGCTTTACCCAGATCGAATCGCCGCGCCGAAAAAAAATCAAGGGGACGGGACTTGGACTGAGCATCGTCAAACTGCTGGTCATGCAGATGAACGGCACCGTCCACCTGCAGCGCAACCAGGCAAGGGGAATGACGGCCACCATCACCATCGTTACCGACCAAGGTCACCCCGGCACCACCACCAACCAGCAGCCTGTACAGGCTCCTTTCCTTACCAGCCCGAACCGTCGCCTCGCCACGCTGGTGGTGGAGGATGAGCAGATCAACCAGCAGATCCTGCAAGCCATTCTCACAAAACTCGGACACCTGGCAACCGTTGCCGAAAATGGCTATGCGGCGCTCGATCTCCTGCGGACACAGCATTTCGATATCGTTCTCATGGACGTTCAGATGCCGGAAATGGACGGCCTGGAGGCAACGCGAATTATCCGGAACTCCAAAGATTACCAGCGGGTACAGAACATTCCGATCATCGCCCTGACCGCCTACGCAATGGCCGGCGACAAAGACAAATGCCTGGCCGCCGGAATGAACAGCTACCTCGCCAAACCGGTTGATATCAAAGAACTCGATAAGCTCCTGAAAAAACTTTGACAAAACACCGGAGGAGACTTAGTCTAGTTCACCATATAATTATTTGCTTAATTTGCAAACTGGCCATTTGTAGGAGATGGAGAAAACGATGGAGAAAATCACTGCCCTGGCGTTGCTTTGTCTGTTGGCAAGCCTGGCCGGCGTCCATGCCGCAACCGGTAGCGCGTCAGCCATTTCGGAAGTCCCGACCATCTGGACGGCGGAACGGGCGGTGGCCGTGGCCCTGGCCGGCAATCCCGACAGCACTATCGCCACCAAACGCATCGAGCAGGCAGCCGCCGCGGCCGCTATGGCCAAGGCCTCCGATTATCCGCTGATCAATCTTGCCGGGGAATACGGCCAGACCAACAATCCGATGTATTCCTTCGGCAACATCCTTAATCAGGGCGCCTTCGACAACACCATCGACTTCAATAACCCGGGCCGCACCGATAACCTCCAGGCCAAGGCGATGATCCAGTACCGCCTCTATAACGGTGGCCGGGACCAGGCCGAGCGGGAGGTGGCGGCAGCCGATCTCGACGCGGCCCGGACCGACCTCGTCGCCGTCCACCACCACCTCGGTTTCGAGGTGGTGAAGACCTTCCAGGCCATCATCCAGGCGGAAAAGATGGTGACCGTCCGCGACGAGGAACTGGCAGCGATCAGCGCTGCCCTGGAGGTCGCCCGCGCCCGCTACGAGGCCGGCGATCTGCTCCGTCAGGACCTGCTCAACCTCGAACTCCAGCAATCCCGGGCCAGCGAGAACCTGATCCAAAGCAAACACGCCCTGGAACTCACCAGACGCGGCTTCCTCAATCTTCTCGGCCTGCGGCAAGGGGAAGTGGCGGTGGATCCCGACAGCGGTCAGGGTCAGAAGCTGCCCACGGACATCAATGTCCAGAAGCGCCACGAACTCACCAGGCTTGAATCCCGGATCCAGGCGGCCGAGGCCGAATTGAAGAAGGCTGCCGGCGGCAACCTGCCGACAGTCGACGCCTTTGCCAGCTACCAGATGGACAGCGGCATGGTCCTCGAGGAAGGAGGCGACTCGTGGATGGCCGGGGTCAAAATGAATTACAACCTTTTCGACGGCCACCGGACGGCCGCCGAGATCACCAGGGCCCGGTTGAGACTCCAGGAACTCCAGGCGATGAAGGTAAAGACCGAACTGGCTCTGAACCTTGAAGTACAGCAGGCCCAGCTCGACTATCAGCAGGCCGAGGAGCGGCTGAGCGTTACCGCCAAGATGGTCGGAGTTGCCGAAGAGGTCGCCCGGCTCAGCCGCCACAGGTTTAAGGAGGGCGTGATCCTCGCCTCCGACCTGATCGATTTTGAGATGCGGCTGACCGACGCCCGGGCCAGACAGCTGGCGGCCAGGGCCGGTTACCAGGTGGCGATCGCCAACCTGCGAAGGGCAACGGGGCTGGCTCAATTTTCCGGGCAAGAATAACCAGTAAAGGAGTGGAGACAATGAATCTCAAACAATTAGCCGCCATCAGCACAGCCACCTTTCTGCTGCTGGTCGGCTGCGAGAAAAATGCGACCGAAAGAACCAAGACGGCGCAACCCCTTGCCCCGGTTGTGGTTTCGGTTTTCAAGGTGGCTAAAGAAATTGCCGGGAATCAGGTGGAGGTGGTCGGTACCGTCCAGGCCGTTGATCAGGCGGAAATTTCCGCCAAGATCTCCGGTAATATCATCGCCTTCCCGGTCGATCTCGGGTCGAGGGTAAAACAGGGCGAACTGCTCGCCGAACTGAGTGCCGGAGAAATCTCGGCGCAGGTGCAGCAGGCTAAAGCCCAACTCGAACAGGCCAGAAGAAATCTGGCACGGGAAGAAAATCTCCTGAAAAAAAATGCCGCCACCCCGGAAACCGTCAAGTCTCTTGGGGATACTGCGCGGATCGCCGAGGCTGCTCACCGTGAAACCATGACCATGCTCGATTACACCCGGATTACCGCCCCCTTTGCCGGTATCGTTACCCGTAAGCTGGCCAATGTCGGCGACCTCGCCACCCCGGGTAAACCGCTCCTGCATATCGAGGAGGAGAGTAAGCTGCAGGTGCTGACCGATATCCCCGAGGCGATGATCCTGAGGGTTACCAGGGGTGACCGGCTCAAGGTATTCGTCCCGTCCGTAGGTCTTGCCATCGAAGGCACGGTTGCCGAGGTGTCCCCGACCGCCGATCCATCCTCGCGGACCGCGCCGATCAAACTCCGCCTTCCCGCCAATCCGAGACTGCGCTCCGGCCAGTTTGCCCGAGTGACCCTGGCGATGACCCAGGCCGAAACCCTGATGGTCCCGGCCGCGGCGGTAATTCCTTTTGGCCAGATGGAGCGGGTTTTTGTGGTTGATGGCGACAAGGCAAAATTGCGCCTGGTCCGCATTGGTGCCCGTGGTGACAATCATTTGGAGATCTTGAGCGGTCTCTCCGAGGGGGAAACCGTGGTCATCACCGGTAATGACAAGCTTCTTGACGGCCAGCCCGTTACCATCAAGTAAGATTTTATCCCCGCTATTAAACACCCGGTAACTTCATCCCATGCATACGCCATCACTCCACCCCACAGGATTTGCCGGCCGCCTGGCCCAGGCCTTCATCGCTTCCAAACTGACTCCGCTCGGCATTGTTGCTTCCCTTCTCCTCGGATTTCTGGCGATCGTCCTGCTGCCGCGGGAAGAGGAACCGCAGATCAAAGTGCCGATGATCGACGTGCTCGTCACCATGCCCGGCGCCACCCCGAAAGAGGTCGAAGAACGGATGACCATTCCCATGGAAAAGCTGCTCTACGAACTGCCGGGGGTCGAATATATCTACTCCACCTCGATGCCCGGTCAGAGCCTTCTGGTGGTCCGGTTCTATGTCGGGGAAAACCTTGAAACCTCGATTGTCCGGCTCAACCAGAAGCTGGCCACCAATTTCGACCGGATTCCCCACTCCGTGCGGATGCCGCTGATCAAGCCGCATATCATCGACGATGTACCGATCATGGCTCTGACCTTCCACGGCAAGGGCTATGACCATTACACCCTGCGACGGGTGGCAGCCCAGGTCGACGACGCCATCAAGAGCATCAACGAGGTGGCGGAGACCAAACTGATCGGCGGGACCAAACGGCAGTTGACGGTCCGCTTTGATCCCCTGCTGCTCGCCTCACGGAATCTGACAGTGACTGAACTGGCGCCGAAGATCCAGGCGGTCAACAGCCAATCCCACTCCGGTCATCTCCAGGCCCTGAACCAGGAGATAGAACTGCGGACCGGCACCTTTCTCCAAAGTGCCGAGGAGATCGGCCGGATCGTCGTCGGAGTGTACGGCGGCAAACCAGTCTACCTGAACGAGGTCGCCCAGGTCATCGACGGCCCCGCCGAAGCTGCCGACTACGTCCT
>JBBRGP010000269.1:0-4007 GCA_038224105.1 Desulfobulbales bacterium
GGAAAACTGCAGGGAAAAACCCTGAGACGCATCGGTTTTGACCAGTTGCATCCCCGGCGAATCCTTGGCGTGGGTTTCCTTATGCTCTTTCAGGACGAAGCTTTTGATCGTCCCGCCGTCCTCGCTCAGGATCGCCGTGTAGAGCCCGGTATCGATGGTGACTTCCTTGGCCGGGCGATCATAAACGGGCGCGGGTAGGGGGATAGCGGCAGTCGGAGCCGGCGGGACCGCCGGGGTTGCGGCTGGCTGGGCGGGCACCGGCTGCTGCTGCACCGGTGGTTCGACGCTTGCCGGCTTATCGAAGCCGACAAAAAAATACTGATAGCCGAGAAGAATGACAAAGGAAATGATAATCGCCAAAAAGGCCCTATAGGTATCCATCAATACGTACCGTAAATTATGTCAACACCCGGGGAGTTGTGTCGATAAACAAGAATATCCGGTGAGCGCCCCGACTACCGTACCGGATCATAACCGCCTCGGGAAAAAGGATGACAGCGGAGAATACGCCGCATACCGAGCCAGCTCCCCCGAATGACTCCATATTTTTCAATTGCCTGAATGGTATACGTGGAACAGCTCGGAATAAAACGACAGCTTGGCGGCAGAATGGGGGAAATAAGACACTGATACCCTCGCACCAAGCCGACAATCACTGCCTTGAGGAAGTTGTTGCTCATCTGATCATACTGCCTTAGAACAGCTGAAGGTGCGCGCAAGAGGTGCCACTGCCATGCGGATATCCCCGGGATGCGCGCAGGGAAAGTCAGAACGAACGGCAAAAACGATATCGGCTCCCGCCGGATACTGGTCTGGCCAAAGTCGGAATGATTCCCTGATAATGCGCTTGAGACGATTTCTCCGCACCGCGCCGCGGATACTTCGGTGAACGCTTATCCCCAGCCTGCTGACACCGGCCGGATTCGGTCGACAGACCAGGGTGAAGCCCTTACCATGCACGCGCTTTCCCCGGCTGTAGACGTGCTCAAATTCCCAGCCTTTTCGGAGCAGACCACTTTTGCAAAGTCGTTTACCGGTCAAAGGTCAAGCCGACAACCTTTTACGGCCCTTGGCCCGGCGTGCCTGCAATACCGCCCGACCACCCTGGGTGCTCATTCTTTCCCGGAAACCGTGGGTGTGTTTGCGTTTGATAAGACTTGGCTGAAATGTACGCTTGCTCATTTTTTATTTCCTCACTGGTAAAATCCATGGCGGACCATGATTTTTTTGGCATCAAAGGCTCGAAAAACTCTCGTTTATTTTGCAATTTCAGGTTGGTACCCGATCCGGCTAGTCGCCGCCGAACCAATACGGCCAGCGGCAAAGTGACAATTTACAAGAGGAGAATATTAACCACATAAGGTCAGCAGTGTCAAACATTTTTGTCTCACGGCTCTGCCATATCTTGCGCGAGGCCCCCGGCTATGCTATGCTCATCCCTCCATACAGACAGTAACTTATTCGCATTTGCATTCAAGATGGCATTTGTTTTTCGTAGGGTGCACTCCGTGCACCAACATCCTAGTCAGCCGGGGACAGAATTCAATTCTGTCCCACGGGACAATAAGGGCTGGTGCACGGAGTGCACCCTACTCTTCCGCCTGTTTATCCCGCCGATGAAATCTGCACCGACCGATATGACCTGCTGCGCCGGCAAGACCTTTGCCGACCTCGACTGGGTGGCCCTCCGGGCCAATGCCCTGGCCAAAAAAGGCTGGCAGAACAAGGGGCCGAAGGAATGGGACAGCAAGGCCGGTTCCTTTGCCGCGCGAAACAAAAACGCGGCCTATGTCGAGCTGTTCCTCGCCCATCTCCCCCTCGAGCCGACCATGACGGTGCTCGACATCGGCTCAGGCCCGGGAACACTGGCGATCCCCATCGCCCACCAGGTGCAGGCGGTGACCGCCATCGATTTCTCCGCCGCCATGCTCGAGGTCCTGAAAGAGCAGGCAGAAGAGGAACAACTGACCAATATCACCACCGTCCATTGCGCCTGGGAAGATGACTGGCAGGCCAAAGGCATACCGGTGCACGATATCGCCATCGCCTCCCGGGCCATGGGCGTGAAAGACCTGGCGGCGGCCCTGAAAAAAATCGATGCCTGGGGTTCGCGCTATGTATTTTTGAGCGACCGGATCGGCGCCACCCCCTTTGACGTCGGGGCCTTTGCCGCCCTCGGCCGCCCCTTCGCCGCCGGCCCCGATTATATCTATACCGTCAACATCCTGTATAGTCTTGGCATTCACGCCAACCTTACGGTCCTCACCCTCGAACGGGAGGTCACCTACCCGTCGATGGAGGAGGCGCTCCGCTCCTACAGCTGGATGTTTCAGGATATTACGGCGGCGGAGACTCTCGCTTTGGAGAAGTACCTGGCCGGAAAGATTGTTAAAAAAGAAGATCAGCGCCTTACCGTCCGCCGTGATCAGCCGCCGCGCTGGGCATTGATCTGGTGGCAGAAAGGTTGAAGGTGCACGGAGTGAACCCTCCGACTCGAAATTCCCTCGAAGTCGTTGTTCAAGGTGTAGGGTGCATTTCATGCACCTTCTCCTTAAGTTAATGACATTGAAAGAGAGATGATGACGGAAGAATACGATGTGGTGGTGATCGGCGCCGGGCACGCCGGTTGTGAAGCGGCCCTGGCGGCGGCGAGAATGGGGTGCAAGACCCTGCTGACGGTGATCAACGCCGATACCATCGGGGCGATGTCCTGCAACCCGGCCATCGGCGGACTGGCCAAAGGCCACCTGGTCCGGGAAATAGACGCCCTGGGCGGGGAGATGGCCAAGAATATCGACGCGACTTCCATTCAGTTTCGCCGTCTCAACACCAGCAAGGGTCCAGCGGTCCGATCGTCCCGGGCCCAGGCCGACCGCTTGCTGTACCGGCTGCGGATGAAGTCGGTGGTCGAAAACCAGGAAAATCTGACCGTCAAACAGACCGTCGTCGATGGGCTGCTGGTGACGGAGGGCCGGATCCGCGGCGTCCTCACCTCCCTCGATGAAGAGATCGGGGCGACAGCGGTGGTAGTCGCCACCGGCACCTTTCTGAACGGCCTGGTCCATATCGGCATGAAAAACTTCCCCGCCG
Organism: Desulfobulbales bacterium; assembly: GCA_038224105.1. Lineage (GTDB taxonomy): Bacteria > Desulfobacterota > Desulfobulbia > Desulfobulbales > Desulfocapsaceae > Desulforhopalus_A. The sequence goes on from JBBRGP010000269.1 coordinate 3,091, forward strand.
GCCGGCTCGGCGACGCCCCGGCCAAACAGCTCTCCACCTGGTTCAAGGACCACGGTTTTGCGGTCGGCCGCATGAAGACCGGCACCGTCCCCCGCCTCGCCGCCCATTCGATAAACTATTCCGAGTTGGAGATTCAGCACAGCGACCAGCCGCCGGCCCATTTTTCTTATTCCTCAAAAGGCGGCTACACCCTGCCGCAGCTGCCCTGCCATATCACCTACACCAACGAGAAGACCCACGCCGCCATCCGGGCCGGTATCGGTCAGTCGCCGATGTACGCCGGCGTCATCAAGGGGATCGGCGCCCGGTACTGCCCTTCGGTGGAAGACAAAGTCATGCGCTTCCCGGAAAAGGACCGCCACCAGATCTTTCTCGAGCCGGAAGGGCTGGACACCGTCGAGGTCTACCCGAACGGACTGCCGACCAGCCTGCCGCTCGCCACCCAGACCGCGATGATCCATTCCATCAAGGGGCTGGAAAAGGCGCAGATTATCCGGCCGGGCTACGCCATTGAATATGATTATATCGACCCGCTCGGCCTCCACCCTTCCCTTGAAACCAAGCAGGTGCAGGGCCTTTTTCTGGCCGGCCAGATCAACGGGACGTCGGGCTACGAAGAGGCGGCCGCCCAGGGGTTGATCGCCGGCATCAACGCTGTCCACGCCGCCCGGGGGCTGGCGCCGCTCATCCTCGACCGCTCCCAGGCCTATATCGGGGTCCTGGTCGACGATCTGGTGACCTGCGGCACCAAGGAACCGTACCGGCTCTTCACTTCCCGGGCCGAATACCGGCTGCTGCTGCGCGAAGACAATGCCGATGCCCGCCTGACCGCCATCGGCTACGACCTCGGCCTGGTCCGGGAACCGGCCTACCGAAAATTCCAGGGCAAACAGCAGGCGATACAAACCGGGATGGTA
>JBBRGP010000270.1:0-3994 GCA_038224105.1 Desulfobulbales bacterium
CCCCTTCTTCGACGAGACATTGGCCGATGGCGCAGGCCACCGATTTTTTATTGGCCAGGCCGAAAACCACAAATCTTTTCTTCTCAATTCCCAGAAAGCTCATAACCCCGTATCTCTGATATGGAATAGGACAAACCGCCGGTTTCAGTGAAGGCGGCAGGAAGAGCACTTCTCCAGCTGACCGCCCAGCCACGACAGGTGCTAACATACACCAGTCCCCGGAAAAACAACAGTCTGGAAAAAGAAGAGAAAGCCCCTCAGTGGCCAACCATGCCAGCCGATGGCCAGGGCCATGATGCCGACCGAAAACCGACTTTTCCCCGTGGTATTTCCGATGGGTTTACGGTATATGGACTCTATGATTACCGGGAGTTTTCCTTCACCATAAATTGCTTTTTTTGATAAAACCTTCATGAATAAATATATTATCGGCATCGATACCGGCGGCACCTTTACCGATGCAGTGCTGATCGACCGACAATCCGGCCGGGTTCTGGCCAAGGCCAAAAAACCGACCACCCATTTTGCCCTGGCCCAGGGCACTGGCGAGGCCCTGGCCGAGCTTTTCGCCACCAGTGGCGCCGCCCCGGAGAATATCGGTTCGGTGTGCATCTCCTCGACCCTGGCCACCAATAGTGTCGTCGAAAATAAAGGGGCGAGGGTGGCGGTCATTGTTATCGGCTATGTCCGCCACTTCAAGCTGCCGGTGACGGCGGTGGTCTTTGTCAAGGGCGGTCATACCATCACCGGCGAGGAGGAGGAACCGCTCGACCTCGATTATCTGGTGACCCTGATCGAAGGCTTGAAGACGGAAGTAGACGCCTATGGGGTCTGTTCGGCGATGTCGATGAAAAACCCGACCCACGAACTGGTCACCGAGGAGGCCATCGGCCTCATCGACCCCAAACCGGTATTCTGCTCGCACCGCATCAGCCAGCTGACCGGGATGCACGAACGCGCCGCCACCGCCGGACTCCATGCCAAACTGATGCCGATCATGGCCAATTTCATCGACGGAGTGCAAAAAGCCATGGCCGGCCAGGGTCTCCAGTGCCCGGTGATGGTTATCGGCGGCAACGGCCTGGGACTTGAGGCGAAACGGGCGGTGGCCGAAGCCGGCATGACCGTCGCCAGCGGTCCGGCCTGCACCGCCCACTTCGGGGCGGCCCAGACCACCAAAGATGCCCTGGTCATCGATGTCGGAGGCACCACCACCGATATCGCGATCATTGAAAACGGCCGCCCCCTTTTGGCCGCCGACGGCTGCCAGGTCGGACTGTGGAAGACCCACATCGAAGCGGTCGATATGCATACCGCGGGCATCGGCGGCGACAGCCATGTCCATGTCGGGGAACGGGGCGAGATAACCATCGGTCCGACCCGGGTGACCCCGCTGGCCATGACCGGCGACCGGCTGCTCCAGCCCGGTGACTGGCTGGGGGTTGATACCCGGTCGCGGCTCATCGTCCTCCGCCCCGAGGCAAGGGATCTGGCCCCGGAGGGCGAACTCACCGCCCTGCTCCGCGAGTGCGGGCGCCTGACTCCGGCCGTCATCCGGCAGCGCACTGGTCTCGGCGGCATTCCCCTTGACGTGCAGCTGGAACAGCTGACCCGCCAACAACTGATCTTCGAGTGCGGTTTCACCCCGACCGATGCCCTCCATGTCCTCGGCAGGATCGATCTCGGCGACCGGCAGGCCGCCCTCGAGGGCGCCGAGATCCTCGGCCGCGCCCTCGGTCTCGGCGGCGCCGCTTTTGCCCGCCTGGTGCTCGCCCGCACCGAAGAGCTGATCGAGGACATGGTCCTCGACTATGTCATCCGTCGCACCTGGCAGAATTCACTGGCCGGCTTCATCACCAGCCGCAGGAATCATCCGGTCCTCGGCGTCGAGTTTTCCATCAAGATCCCGCTGATCGGTATCGGTGCCGCCGCTCCCTACTTTCTCCCGGGGGTGGCGGAGCGCCTGCGGACCACGGTCACCTTCCCCGATCACGGTGAAGTCGGCAACGCCATCGGCGCCGCCATGATCGGCCTGACCGCCGCCCGGTAATGGCCGTCCCGGCGCGATGATCGCACCGGATGGTAAAGCGTTACTGGCAGGCCCGTATCTGCCTCTTTTTGGGTAAATCCGCAATACTATGCGGACCGCTCCCGCCATCGGCAAAGCGAGGTCGGCCCAGAACAACCGCCAAAGGACCTGCTCCAGGCATGAAAATCCTCAGTGTCGCAGATTATGTGGTCAAGGACCTGCTCGAATCGGCCGGCGGTGGCCCGGCCATCGACGACATCGAACTCATCCTGTCCTGCGGCGACCTGCCGCCGGAATACCTGTCGGCCCTGCGCCACCGCTACGATGTCCCGCTGCTTTACGTTCTCGGCAATCACGATCTCCGCTACGGCTCGTCGCCGCCGCTGGGCTGCCTGCACATCGACCGAAAAATAGTCCATGTCGCTACCACCAGGATCATCGGTTTCTCCGGGTCGCGGTGGTACAATGGCAATATCAACCAGTACAGCGAAGAACAGATGGCCGGGTTTGTCAAAAAACTGCGTTTTGCCCTGTGGCGCGGCCGGGGCGTCGATCTGGTGGTCACCCATGCCCCGCCGCGGTTTATCCATGACGCCGAGGACCGGTGCCATCGAGGTTTTCGCATCTTCCGTCACTTCATTGACAAATATAGTCCACGCTATTTCATCCATGGCCATATCCACACCCTGTTTGCCAGCAGTGAGGAAAGAATAACCAGGGTCAATTCAACCTTTGTCGTCAACTGCTATGGTTACCATGTTCTCCAGATATAACCCGTTTTCAGCGCTGAAAAAGGCCCTGGCCGGGCAAGTAAAAAACGACGAGGCAGACAATGCCAGCAGTTTCAGCAGCCGGCAGGAACAGGAAGAGGCCTATGAGGCGATCGAAAGGGGGACGCTGATGGTGCCGCTCGAAAAGATCGTCGGCAGTGTCGGCAGATACCATGATTTCGACCACCAGTTCAGCGCCCATTCCCATACCACCGATGAACGGTTGACCGGGATCATCGCCGCCATGAAGGAAGGCAAGAACATGCCGCCGATCTCTTTATACCAGATTAAAGAGGACTACTTCATCCTCGACGGTCATCACCGCTTCCGGGCGGCCAGGGAACTGGGCCGTTCGCATATCCGTTCCCGCATTGTCGAGCTTTTACCCTCAAAGGACACCCTCGAAAACAACCTCTATATCGAACGGATCGGCTTTCGCGACAAGGCCGGCCTGGCCGACAGCCTCGACCTGACCGAACTCGGCCAGACCGGACACCTGGAATGGCAGGTGGAGGAGCACCGGCGCCACCTCTGCCGGGAGAAAAAGGAGGAGGTCACTTTCAAGCAGGCGGCGGTCGACTGGTACCGCACCATCTACCGGCCGCTGGCGACGATCATCGCCAACAGCGGCCTGGTCAAATCCTTTCCCGGACGAACGGTTGACGACCTCTACCTGTATATCTCAGTGCATCAATGGGAAGAGGGTAAAAAGCGCAAATACGGCATCGGCGTCGACCGACTCATCCCCAAGGACATGGAGGACTTCCGACAGAAAATGGCCGAACATAAAGAACAGGAATACCCGGAAATGAAGCGGGAAATCACGGTATTCATCCTCTTCAACGTCGATGGCAAATATGAACAGCAGATCTTCGATAAACTCCTCGCCCTCGACGAGGTCACCGAAGTCCACACGGTACACGGTTCGATCGACATGATCGCCAAAATCACCCTGATGCGCGACCTGCTCTCCTCCGACGCTGAACTCCTCTCCCAGTTCATCCTGTCGACGATCCGGCAGTGGAAGGGGGTGCTGTCGACCCAGACCCTGATCCCCGGGATGTCGCGGGTCAAAGACCGGGACCGCTGCCTGCTCTAAAGCTGCCTTGGCCCGGTGCCTCGGGGGAATCGGGGCGGCCCGTGCCAACCACGCCTCCCCGACAATGCTATACTTTCGGCGTTTTGGCCCGGGTCT
>JBBRGP010000271.1:0-3953 GCA_038224105.1 Desulfobulbales bacterium
CCCGACTCCATGGCGGTATCGACATAGTCAAGCTGTTCGTCGTTGAGAGCGGTCATTTTCAGAAGCTGCAGCATGCCGAGGACCCCGTTCATCGGCGTGCGGACCTCGTGGCTCATATTGGCGAGAAACTCCGACTTCGCCCTGTTGGCGGCATAGGCCTGCTCTCTCGCCGCCTCGAGTTCCAGCATGATTTTTTTTCTTGAGGTGATATCCCGGGTCACGCCGATGATTCCGGCAAACCGGTTGTTGTTTTCCGGCAGGGGCGAGGCGATGCTTTCCACCCAGATCAACTCGCCTTTCTTCGTTCTGATTTCCGATTCCCAGTGCAGCGGCTGGTCTTCGGTCAGCGAGAAAAGCTGGCTGCGGTTGATCAGGCACGGCGAGGTGAGAATGATATGGCGATGGATGGCAGTGATGGCGTCTTCCTGCGGAAAGCCGATCAGGTGGCTGACCGACGGGCTGACGTACCGTGGCTTCAGCTGGTCGTCGGTGGTCCAGATCATGTCGTGGACATTGTCCGCCAGCAGGCGATAGAGGTTTTCGCTTTTCCGCAAGGCTTCTTCGGCATGTTTTCTCTCGGTGATATCCCTGGCGATCGCCATATACAGTTCCTTGCCGTCGATGGTCAGGCGGAGGGCACTGACTTCGACCGGCAGATGACTGCCGTCCTTTTTGATGTACGTCGTCTCAAAGGTGGCGTTACCCTCCTTGCTCAATCGGATCACCATCTGACTGTTGTATCGAAAATCCTGGCCGTCGCTGATATCGAAGGGGGTCATGGCCATCAGCTCTTCGCGGCTGTAACCGAGTCGTTTGCAGGCGACATTGTTGACATCGGAAAAATAACCGTACTCGGGACTGTTTCGATCGAGGGAGATGACAAACATCGCGTCGTTGGCATAATTGAAGAGCTTGCGATATTTGTTCCTGCTCAAGACCAGTTCTTCTCTTTGGCGGCCGCAGATGGACAGGTCGTGGCTGGCGGCCAGAACATTGCCGGACTGTTCCGAGATAATTTTTTCGAGCTCGGCAATGCGCGCTCGGGCGGAGCGCAGCTGTTGCTGGAGTTCTGCTGGAGTAGGCGTGGGCATGGGTGATTTCACGGCACAGGGGCGGCGATAAAGGGTGAAGCCTGATCGAGGACATCGGTATTCAAGGATGATGGTACTGATTTGTGGGCGGTGAGTCAAATCGAAACGAAAAAAGAGGAGAAGGTCGAAAAAAAATGTGGTAGATCGAAAGTCGCCATAGCCCTCCCGGCGTCTTGGTTACCGGGGCATCAGCGGGGCATTTTCTTCCTCTCATTCAATGTCATTAACTTAAGGAAAAGGTGCATGCAATGCACATCTCCCTTGAATTTCAGTAGAATATCGTGTCGTAGGGTGCACTTTGTGCACCTTCAACCTCTCATTGAGGACCATTGGTACAGTAATGACCACGGTAAGCGTTGTTATTCCCTGTTTCAATCAGGGGCAGTTTCTGGAAGAGGCGGTTGCTTCAGTGCTCGGTCAATCCTTTGCCGATTTCGAGATCATTGTCGTCAATGACGGCTCGACCGAGGAGTTGACCACCAGGCTGCTCCAAAATTTTGCCAGAGAAAAGACCCGGGTCATCCACACCGCCAACCACGGCCTTGCCACCGCACGGAATAACGGCATCGCCGTGGCTGAGGGTACATACATCCTGCCGCTCGATGCCGATGACCGGATCGAACCCGCTTACCTGGAAAAGGCCGTGGCGGTCCTGGACGGCAATCCTGAGGTCGGTATCGTTTACTGCAAGGCCCGGCTCTTCGGGGCGGTAGACAGCGAGTGGGATTTGCCGGATTATTCTCTTGAGAGGATGCTGGTTGACAATATCATCTTCTGTTCCGCCTGTTATCGCCGTGATGATTGGCTGGCGGCAGGCGGCTATGACCCCGGCATGATTTACGGCTGGGAGGATTATGAGTTCTGGCTGAGTCTCATCGAAAAAGGCCGGAAGGTGGTGAGGCTTCCGGAAACGCTGTTCCGCTACCGGGTTGCCTCCGACTCCATGGTGCGAAGCAAGGAAAAATGGCAGAAGGTTGCCATGTTTCGGCGAATCTACGAGCGGCATCGGCAGCTGATCGGTGAGAATATCGCTGTCTGGATCGACGCTTTTCTTGACGCCAGGGACCGGTATTATACCAGCCGACTCTACGTCGACTGCGGCGGCGGGCTCAGTGACCAGTTGAGCATCGCCAGGAAAATAGAGCTTGGCACCCGCCGAATCGTCTTTGATCTCGGCGGTTTTACCGGCATAACCGCTCTGCGTTTCGATCCGGTCGACACCTGGTCGGTCCTGGCGATAACCGGGGTAACCGTGACCTATCGGTCCGGACGGGTGGTCGAGGCTATTGCCATTGATTCAAACGCCCGCTATACCCGGCACGGCGTCCTGCTCTTTGATACCGGCGATCCCCAATGTTTTTTTCCTGAACTTACTGGCTCAGCGTTATGCGACATAACCCAGCTTGCCGTCGAGCTACACTTTGTCGCCTTAGCTGAACGGGCGCTGGAGTATATTGTCGGCTATCAGAGGACCGAACTCGAAAATCACGGGGCAGAAGGGGTGCCGAGGCGCATCCGCCGGGCCGGCCGGGTATTGCTCGCCTCACTGGCCGGCAAAAAGAAAGGTGCGTAGACCTGGCTGCTGTTTCGGCAACCTTACGAGAGGTGTTCGAGACCGGGCGCCGGGAAACCACTGCACAGCCTTTCGACCTCTTCCGCGGTCCGTTGCAGGAGTTGTTCATTCTCCGGATCGGCAAGAACCTTGTCGATGTACCCACTTATCAGGAGCATTTCCCGCTCCTTGAAGCCCCGGGAGGTCACCGCCGGCGTCCCTATGCGGATGCCGCTCGGATCAAAGGGCTTGCGCTTGTCGAAGGGTACCGAGTTATAGTTGAGGACAATGCCGGCTTTGTCCAGCGCTTTGGCCGCTTTTTTCCCCGAGATGTTTTTATTGGTGAGGTCAACCAGCATCAGATGGTTGTCCGTGCCGTTGGTAATGAGGGAAAAACCTTTGGCCATCAGGGCTTCGGCGAGAGCTTTGGCGTTTTTGACTATCTGGGCGGCATATTCCTTGAAAGCAGGGGTCGAGGCCTCCTTCAGGGCCACGGCGATGGCGGCCGTGGTATTATCGTGCGGTCCGCCCTGTATTCCCGGGAAAACGGCCTTATCGATGGCCTGAGCGTATTTGGCCTTACAGAGAATCATGGCCCCCCGCGGCCCCCTGAGGGATTTATGGGTGGTGGTGGTGACGACATCGGCGTACGGCACCGGCGATGGATGAACGCCTCCGGCGACAAGCCCGGCAAAGTGCGCCATATCAACCATAAGCAGGGCACCGACCTCGTTGGCTATCGCCTTGAACCTGGCGAAGTCGAGGATTCTCGGGTAGGCGGAATGGCCGGCAATGAGAATTTTCGGCCGAACCGCCATGGCCTTGTCGCGAATGGCATCGTAATTCAGCAGACCCGTCACCGCATCGAGTTCGTAGGACTGGGCGTTGAAATACCGGCCGGAAATGGATATCGGCGCACCGTGGGTAAGATGCCCGCCATGGGGCAGGGCCATCCCGAGGATGGTATCGCCGGGGTTGAGGAAGGCCAGGTAGGTCGCAATATTGGCTGGCGATCCCGAATACGGCTGGACGTTGACATGCTCCGCCCCGAACAGCTCCTTGGCCCGCTCGATTGCCAGGATTTCGACCTGATCGATGAGCTGTTGTCCCTCATAATACCGTTTTCCCGCATAGCCTTCGGAATATTTGTTGGTGAGCACCGAACCCGTAGTCTGCAGCACCGCCCGCGAGACATAATTTTCGGAGGCGATCAGGCGTATCTTCTCGGCCTGGCGCTTTTCTTCGAGCTTTACCAGGGCATAGATTTCCGGGTCGAAGTCTTTGACGCTTTCCATTATCTCTCCATTTGT
>JBBRGP010000272.1:0-3945 GCA_038224105.1 Desulfobulbales bacterium
TGATTCTCGCCGAAGATGGTTCTCTGTATCTGTTGGAAACCAATACCATCCCCGGGATGACCGCCACCAGCCTCATGCCCCAGGCGGCGGCCGTCCACGGCCTGCCTTTCCCGCGGTTTCTCGAGCGCCTGATTGAGCTTGGGCTGGAAGGGCGCAAGAAAAGCTAGTTCGCGCTCCTCGCCGCTCCTTAATAGATAATGCGCTGGGGGGCGTTGAAAATATTCACCCGATCCGGTCTGGCATAGGCGGCAAGCGTCGCCCCCGCCCGCCTGGCGATGGCCAGGCCGAGGGAGGAGGGGGCCGTTCTCGACATGATGATCGGGATGCCGATGCGAGCGCATTTGAGCACCATGTCCGAGGTCAGCCGGCCGGTGGTGTAGATTGCCCCCCTCGGGGTAGCACGGCCAAGGAGAATGGCACCCAGCACCTTGTCAACGGCGTTGTGACGCCCGACATCCTCGAAGAACACCTTGAGCCGTCCATCCTGCCAAAGTCCGCAGCCGTGGATGCAGTGGGTTTGTGGACCAAGCGGCGAGCTCTGCAGGGCCTGGCGGATAAAGGCCCCGATTTCCGGAAAGGTTATGGTGCATTCCTGGAGCGGCTCGAAGGCCCCCTCCAGCATGTCTTTGGAGATCTTGCCGGTGCCGCCGCAGCCGGAGGTAATGATCACCTCCTTCGGTGCCGTTGTCGTGACATCGGCATAAACGGCGATTCGGCCTTCCGGGCAGACCAGGATCTCCTTGATTTCTTCCGGCGTTTTAATATATCCCTGGCCGAACAGAAAGCCTGCCCCGAATTCTTCAAGACCGATCGGCAGCACCATTGAGGCGCCGATGGTCTCATCATTTAAGGCAATGGAATACGGGGTTTCAATGGCCAGGTGCTCTTCCTGTTCACTGATTCCGTCGGGGGTGATCACGGTTGTCGTGTGGCTCATGGTGAGCCGGGTGCTCAACGGCTGTGAATTGCTCATCTTCGGTGGATCGTTGTCGGCTAGGGCTGGTGGAATGGTGGAGGTTATAAAAACACTCTGATCATCAATGGTTTTTTGTCATCGGCTGTTATAGCAGGTTCACAACCACCTCTCAACAGCTAACACCTCACAGGAGAAAAAAGGTTATGGTTTTCAAGGCCGCTGTGCGTTAATAAGAGAGTTGTGACCGGATTGTTCGCGATCAACCCCTTGCGTCAGAAAATGATTTTTTGTCGATGACCCTTATGTCTTTACCAGGTTCCCAACGCAGATTTCAGAGAGGAGCGCCGTCCGCCTTGGCAATTTCGGCCGGGGCGCGGCAGCTCTTCCGGTGTGCCCTCATCCTCTGCACCCTGTTTTTTGTGGACAGTCAGACGGCGTCCGCAACGGAAGCCGAGACCCCCCGGCCCCTTGTTCTCGGCCAGTCTTCGGCCCTCAGCGGTCCCGCCCAAAATCTTGGACTGGAGATGCGGGCAGGGCTGCTCGCGGCCTTTTCCCACATCAATGACAACGGCGGCATCAAAGGCCGGGAGGTGATTCTTCTTAGTCGGGACGACGGCTACGAACCGGACAAGGCGGTGAGAAACACCAAAACCTTGATCAATGATGACCAGGTTTTTGCCCTGATCGGGGCGGTCGGCACCCCTACCGCGAAAGCGGTAGTGCCCATCGTCAATGCGGCGCGGATCCCCTTTTTCGGGCCCTTTACCGGCGCGGAAATCCTCCGGTCACCCTTTCAGCGGTATATTATCAATGTCCGGGCGAGCTATTATGAGGAATTGGAAAGGCTCGCCTCCTACCTGGTCGACGGCAAAAAAATCCGCCGTATCGCCTGCTTTTACCAAAACGACAGCTATGGCTATGATGGGCTGCAGGGTGTGAAAATCGCCCTGGCCAAAAGAGGGATGGCCCTGGTGTCGCAGGGCAGCTATGAAAGAAACACGGTGGCGGTAATGGGCGCCCTGCGCGACATCTACAAGGCCAAGCCCGAGGTTGTCGTGCTCGTTGGCGCCTATGCCGCCTGTGCCGAATTTATCAAGCTCAGTAAGAATAAAGTCGACGGGGAGGTGATGTTCTGCAATATTTCCTTCGTCGGTACCGAGAGTCTGCGAGAGGCCCTGGGCGGGTATGGCCGGGATGTCGTGGTTTCCCAGGTCGTACCTTATCCGGGCGATGCCGATATCGAACTGATCAGGGAGTACAAACGGGCGATGGCCAAATATCAGCATGATGCGCCGATCAGTTTTACTTCCCTCGAGGGTTTCATCGGCGGCAAGTTGTTCGGGGAAATCGCCAGGACCGTCGAAGGCGATCTCACCCGCGAAAAATTCATCACCACCATGGAGGAGGTCGGCCGGTTCGACCTCGGCGGCCTGGTCCTCCAGTTCGGTCCCCACGACCACCAGGGTATGGATGCCATCTATCTGACCCAAATCTACCCGACGGTGCGCAGGCTCCAGGACGGGGAATGAGCGGCGAAGCGGTTTTGCGGATATACGGCAATGCGCATGTTTAAAAAAATCACCCTTTCTTCCGCGCCATTTTACGCGTCCCTCGTGGTGGTCACCTCGCTTGCCCTGTTTATCGGCATTTTCTGGGCCGTCAATGCCTATCAGGCATACCGGGAAAGTGTTGAAATAATAAAATATAATTATAAACATCAGTATGAGAGCCGATTAAAGGAAGAGCTGAACAAGGTGGTTGAATTGATCCGATTTCTGCAACAGCAGAATAATCTTCGGGTCGAACTGGACATCCGTGAACGGGTGCAGGCCGCCTACACCATCGCTTCCCATAATTATCGGCTGTACAAGGATGAGAAGAGTCCCGACGAACTGCGCTCCATGGTTATTGAACTGTTACGGCCGATGCGCTGGAATAACGGTCGCGGTTACTATTTCCTCGGCCGGGTCGAGGATAAAATTATCGATCTTTTCGCCGATGAACCCTATTTCGAGGGGAAATCGGCGGTGGAGTTTGAGACGGTGACCGGCCACGATGTCCTCGGCGATATCGTCTCGATTGTCAGGGATAAAGAAGCCGGGCTGCTCCGCTATAATCTGACGAGACCGATGTTCGCCGAAAAAAGGTTGTCGAAAATTGCATTTGTTAAATATTTTCAGCCGCTCGATTGGTTTATCGGGGCCGGGATCTACAATGATGACCTGGAAGAAATTCTCCAGCACGAGGTCCTGGCGAGAATACAGAACATCCGCTTCGGCGCCGACGGCGAGGTTTTCTGCCTCCGGTTTGACGGCACGATCATCAGCAATCAGGACGAGCGGCTTATCGGCCGTTCGGTCCGGGATCTGGTCGACCGCAAAGGATTCGAATACGGCAAATCCTTTCTCGAGGCCGGCCTGCGGGAGGGTGGCGCGGGCTACATCCATTACACCGATTCCGACACCACCACCGGTGCCCTCCATCAGAAGCTCGCCCTGGTTACCGGCTATCAGGAATGGGGTTGGATTGTCGGGACCTCGATGTTCATGGACGGCATGGAACAGGCAATCGCCACCGAAACGGAGACCTATCAAACAATTGCCTTTAGAAACGTTTTGACCTTTATCGTCCTCTTTGCCATAGCGGTCGCTTTTTTGCTGGTGAGCACCTTTTATTATTCCCTGAAAATAAAGCAGGGAATCAGTCTGTTCACCAAGTTTTTCCGGGAGGCTGCCGATTCAAATGTAAAAATCAGCAATGAAAATCTGACCTTTCGTGAATTCGAAGACCTTGGGCGACTGGCCAATAGGATGGTCGAATACCGGATCAACAACGAACAGCTCATGCACCGCGACGAGTTGCGACTCGATTCCCTGCTGCAGTTGGGAATGATGGAGAAGTCTTCGCTCCAGGACAAATACGATTTTATCCTGGGCCGGGTGGCTCAGATCACCAGGAGCGAGGAAGGCTATCTGGCGCTGGTCAATTCTGCCCAGACCCACCTCTGCATCTGCTCGTATGTCGCGGTC
>JBBRGP010000273.1:0-3919 GCA_038224105.1 Desulfobulbales bacterium
CCATGGTCGATATGACGGCGTCAGGCAGGTTTTACCGCCATGAAGGAGGCGAAGTTGAACCAGCGGAAATAGCTTTCGACGGAAATGAAGCCGGCTTTGGTCAACATCGCCAGGTTTTCTTCAACGGAGAAGGGGATCAGGACGTTTTCCAGGGCCTCTCGTTTTTTGGCGATTTCCAGTTCAGAGTAGCCGCGGGATTTTTTGAAACCGTGATAAATATCAATGTATTCACGATTTAAGCGACGGTCATGACTGATCACTTTCTCGCTGATGAGGAGAATTCCGCCGGGCCGCAGGCTGTTGAAGAGACGGACGAGAAAGGCCTGGCGCTGCAGGGGGCGAATGAACTGCAGGGTATAGTTGAGAATGGCGCCGCCGGCGCCTGGATGGTCAAAGGCGGTAATGTCTTCGAGGGCAAAGGAGATGCACTTCTGTTTGCCGTATAATTCCGATTTCAGCCGGGCTTTGTCTAGCATCGCCGCCGAGGTGTCGAGGCCGACGAAGTGGAGCTGCTTGTGTGCCAGCAACCGGCAGAACAGCAAGAGGCTGGTACCGGTGGCGCAGCCGAGGTCGTAGACGGTATCTCCCGGCACCAGAAACCGGTCGAGCAGCAGGGCGGAACAATCGATCACCTCACGGTAGTAGGGAATGGACCGATCGAGCATGTCGTCGAATACCTCGACGACCCGTTCGTTAAAGACGAAGTCCTCCGGAATGGAATCGACCTTGAAAAGGTCGTCCTTGGGCGATTCAACCATGGTTTTGGGATCGGCGAGGTGTCCTGCGTGCTGGAGAGAGGTTCGTCCCGTTCTTTGCCTTCACAGCGGCTGTATGCGCATCGCCTTTATTGCCCACCGTGACCGCCGTCCGCCTCGGCGGCGAAGCGATATGGAGCGGGGACCATATCCTCAGGCAGGCCGGCGGAGTGGACGGTGGCCGCTATGAAGAGAGTGCAGGCAATGTAGACATAGAGAAAAGAAATAAAAAAGAGATTTTTACCCATATTACCCCGATTAGCACCTGAGAAATAAGCGAGTCGTGCCCATATTTGTCAAACCCGCCGCAAGATGTCGAGCTCATGGTGACTACGGCACCTTAAGCGTCCCGCGGCGGGTCGGCTGGCAAGAGCGATGAGGGGCCGTTGATCCTTGGTTGAACGGAACCAACTATACCACCAATGGCGGCAGTGGAAAACAGAAATGATCCCCAGCCTGCCAAGGTTATTTCGGGGAGGGTGGATGAAAAATGGCCTTGCCTTGTATCTCGCCAGCCGGTATAAACGAGGTGCCTGCGGCTGTGCAGGGCAATTCGGTGGTCTTACGGAATGGGCGTCTTCCCCGGTTGTTCACTTCAAAGGAAATACAGGTTGTCGGTATGGCTAACGAAGTAGATTTTGATGAATTGCTCGGTAAATATAAATCAGACCCCTTTGACTATGTTGATATTTATTCGGTTCATACCGGGCGAGTATTGTTCAAGACGGTGGAAGGCCAGGAGGTTGCCGCCGCCAGCGGCGAGTGGTTGCAGATTCCGGGAACCGCCCTCTATGAGATAAACCGGGAACGGAACCCGCGAATCGTCACCTCTCACACCAACGGGATTGTCGCTGCGATCAACACCGAACTTGACGGCCAGTTCGTCGAGGCCGGAGTGAAGCTGATGACCATCAAACACCCTTTAAAAAAGAAGGAAATCATCGAGAACATCCTCAAGGAAGTGCTCTCGCTTTTCCCGGCGCCGGAGTCGGCCAAGTATTTCTTCGCCATGGACATCCAGTCCCGAATCGACAAGAAGGGCGCCAGGGCGGTGACCATCGAACCTGGCGATGAGATTTTGACCATGTCGCTGATGAAGCGGGATACCCCTGTATATTATAAGGGGGAGCGCGGAGTCATCCACTCCGTCTATTTCAAGCCTGGGATATCCGTTGCTCAGGGCGAACCGCTGCTCGGCGTGTGTGCTCCGGAAAAGCTCTCCCTCATCCAGAAGATCATCACTCGAGTGAAGGCCGACTGGGACCATGACCACTGATCCCCCTCCGGCAGCCGGTAACCATGGAGCGGCCGACAACCGCCCGACTCCCGCGGCGGTGTTGCAGCGGCTGCGGAGCGACTCGGCGGCGGCTGAGATTCCGGATGGTTGTGACCGAACGGCGATACTCCGCTATGGTGAATATGTCGGCTCGGTCATCGAGAGTCGTGTCGCGCTGCCCAGGGCCATGGATCATGCCCGAACCCTCCTGGCTGCATCGGCCCGAGCCGGTCGGTCCGTGGCAAGCGGCACGGTCATTCTGGCGGACACGATGGATCGGAGCAAGGGCCGGTTCAGCCGGTCGTGGCATGCGCCCCGCGGCGGAGTCTGGGGCTGTATGATCGAGGCACAAACCCTGCTGCCGCAATCGCGCAGCTTTATCCCGCTGGCGGCGGGGGTGGCCTGCTGCGAGGCGGTGCGGGAAATCGGGGGAACCCGGAGCATTTTACGCTGGGTCAACGATATCCTGGTTGACGGCAGAAAACTTGCCGGCTTTCTGGTCGAGGGTTACACCGAACCGGTCCATAGCGAGGAATTCGCCCTGGTTGGCTTCGGCATCAATGTCAATAACGTCATCTTTCCGGACGAGCTCGCGGAAAGCGCAACAAGTCTTTGCCAGGTTCTCGCCCGGACCATCGATCTCACTGAATTCACGACAAATTTTCTCGCCAGGCTGGCATGGAATTTTGGTATTCTTCACCATGAGGAAGCCAGGGGTCTGCGCGAGGAGGGGTTCTCCGGAGATCAGGGGCGACATCTCCTCCTCGACCGATGGTTGAACCTCTCCGATACCATTGGCAAGCACGTTGTTTACGGATTTGATGTGATCAATGATCCGCAATACCAGGCAGAGGTGTCAGGGCTCGATGCCGGCGGGGCAATTATCCTTCGCCTTGCCGACGGCTCGGTGAAAACCGAAAACTGTGGCGAGGTCCGTTATCTGCCGGCGGGGGCACCTTGACCGGCAAAAAAAAGAATAATTTTCCGGATCAAAGCGCTAAAATCCCAGGCGAAGAGCGGCGCCGAGAAAGACGGTATCGGTGTCGATATTGGTATCGTCCCCTTTGAACTCCACCGAATCGTTGAACCGGTAGTTGCCGTAAATATCGGCGTAGATGCCCGGCAACAATTCAAGATTCAAGCCAGCCTTGAGGGCAAAGAACGGCTCCTCGGCAAAGTCATCATCGCTGTAGATGATGCCGATGCCGAGACCGCAATAAATGGTGCGGCCGAGCAGGACATAGGCCTGCGGCGCGACCGCCGTTTCGCCGAAGCGGTCCGGCAACAACTCGAGATCGAGTTCCAGCCCAAGCAGGCTCGGCCAGTACTGGTAGGATACAAGAAAGGCCACGCCGTCGTCCTCGAATTTTTTGCCATTGATCTCGATATCCTCGAGGGTTACCCAGTAGTTGATGCCACCGCCCAGCCGGTGGGCGTCGGCCGCCGCACTGGTTGTGGTGACGGCGACAGTGGACAGCAACAAAATGATCAACAGTAAATTTTTCATCTCTTTCCTCCTTTTGCTGGTTTCTGATTTTCGGGCTGCGCTGTTTTCTCCCTCATCTTACCTGTGTCCGCGCTTCTGCCAGTCCTTCGGACTGCTGGCAGATAAAGGGAGGATGGTCGGTTGTTCATCAACATATGTCTGCATGATTTTCCATGAGACGATCTCTCGCTGGAACAGCTGCCCGCCATAAGTATGCAGCATGGCAAGCGCCTCCTGGAGCAGGGTGCCGGTGATTTTCAACCGATGTAATCTCTCCAGCGGCTGATTTTGCGCCGATCCGAGAATCTTGATGGTGCCCTGGGACAGGCTCATCCCCCTTTTACCTCCGCCACACCCTGAACAAATAATTCTTCCGGCTTAAGAGGAGCAGAATCTCTACAT
>JBBRGP010000274.1:0-3896 GCA_038224105.1 Desulfobulbales bacterium
CGTGTGGTGTGAAAACGAGGCGGCCGAGATCAAGGCCGCCTACTCCACCAAGGTCGCGGAACTTGATGGTCCGGCCCTCCTGGTCCTAGTTAAAAGGATCGAGACCCTCGATTGTTCCTTAAGCAAACTCGCGACCTTCGCGTTTCTTAATTTCACCACCCAGATGGGCAATGCGGAGGCCGGCGCCCTTGACCAGAAAATCCATGAAATGGCCAGCCGCTGCGGCACCCACACGGTATTTTTTGAACTTGAATGGAATCAGGTAAGCGATGCCCGGGCCGAGGCCCTGCTCGCCGACCCCGAGCTTGCTTCGTACCGCCACTATCTGGCCGGGCTGAGACGGTATCGCCCGCACCTGCTCTCCGAGATTGAAGAAAAACTGCTCCTCGAGAAGGAGGCGGTCGGCCGCAATTCCTGGACGACCCTGTTCGACAAGGTTCTCAGCCATCTCCAGTTCGGCGTCAAAAAGAGAACCGAGGAAGAGGTCCTCTCCGACCTCTACCATGCGGAGCGGGAGACAAGACAGGGTGCTGCCGCCGAGATGACCACCGGGCTGAAAGACAACAACCATATCTTCACCCACATTTTCAACACCCTGGCGGCGGATAAGATGATCACCGACCGGCTGCGCCGCCATGACGGCTGGATCGACTCGATGAATCTCCATAACGAGTTGCGCAACAGCACCGTCCAGACCCTGATCGACACCGTCACCTCCCGCTATGACCTGGTCCACCGCTATTACCGGGTCAAACAGCGGTTGCTCGGCCTGGAAAGGCTCGACCATTACGACCGCTATGCCCCCCTGCCCTCGCTGCCGACCGCCCCGATCAACTGGCGCTCGTGCCGGCAAACGGTGCTCGCCTCCTTTGCCGACTTTTCACCGAGGATGGCGGGCATCGCTGCCATGTTCTTTGATCGCCACTGGATTCACGCCCCGGTTGGCGAGGGCAAACGCGGGGGTGCCTTCGCCCACCCCTGTGTGCCGGAGGTACACCCCTATGTGCTGGTCAACTACACCGGCAACCTGCGCGATGTCTCGACGGTGGCCCATGAACTCGGCCACGGCATCCACCAGGTGCTGGCCGCCAGTCAGGGCCATTTCAACAGCGATACCCCGCTGCCGCTGGCGGAAACTGCCTCGGTGTTCGCCGAACTGCTGGTGTTCAACAGCCAGCTGGCCCTGCTGACCAGAAAGGAAGAGCGGCGCGCCTTCATCTGCCAGAAGCTCGAATCGATCTTCGCCACCGTCTTCCGCCAGGCGGCGATGAACCGCTTCGAGCAAGCGATGCACGAAGGGCGGCGGGCCCACGGCGAATTGAGCAGCGAGACGCTCAGCCGATACTGGCTTGCCACCCAGCGGGCGATGTTCGGCGACACTGTCCACCTGGACGACGACTACGGCATCTGGTGGTCCTACATCCCCCACTTTCTGGCAACCCCCGGCTATGTCTACGCCTACGCCTTCGGCGAACTGCTGGTCCTTGCCCTGTATGGCATCTACCGCCGGGAGGGGGCGCCGTTCATCGCCAAGTATCTCGAGCTTCTCAGTGCCGGAGGATCGCGCTCACCATACGAACTGGTGCAGCCTTTCGGACTCGACCTGGACAGTCCAGCCTTCTGGCGGACCGGTTTGGAGGTCATTGAGGAGATGGTGGCCCGGGTCGAGTGATCACTCGACCCTTTTATTGCGCCGCCAATGGGCGTGGGTGATACCCAGTCGATGGATTTTGTAGTTTAAGGCCCTGGGGCTGATGCCGAGCTTTTTCGCGGCATTTTTCTGGACCCAGAGACACTCTTCAAGGACCCGGAGGATGAGTTCCATCTCCTGTTCCGCCAGGGTATCGACCAGCTCCTGGCGCTGGTCCGTCACCCCCGGGGGCTTCGACCGGAATGGCGGTACCACCGTTGCCCGGGAAATGGTCTCCGGGAGCGCCAGATTTTCAGAATGGACCTTCCGGTCATCCTCGAGAATGACCGCCCGTTCGATGGTATTGGCCAGTTGCCTGATATTGCCGGGCCAATCATAATTCTGGATTAAATTCAGGGCATCTTCAGTGAATCCACGGATTTCCCTGTGCATCGAGGTGCAGCTCTTCTTCAGCAGCAGCTCGGCCAGGGGCAGGATGCATTCTTGTCGGTCGCGAAGCGACGGCAGGCTGACCGGCAGGACGTTGATCCGGTAATAGAGATCCTCCCGGAACAAACCCTCCTGAACCTGACGAACCAGATCTTTGTTGGTGGCGGCGATGATCCGGACGTCACTGAAAATGGTCTTGTTGACGCCCACCCGTTCAAAGGAATTTTCCTCGAGAAAACGCAGCAGTTTGGTCAGCAGGCGCATGTTCATTTCGCCGATCTCGTCGAGAAAGATCGTTCCGCCATTGGCCTGCTCGAACCGACCGATCCGCAGTTTGTCGGCCCCGGTAAAGGCACCTTTTTCATGGCCGAAGAGTTCCGACTCGAGCAGATCCTCCGGGATATTGGCGCAGTTGATCTTGACGAAGGGTTTCTTGCGGCGCGGTGAATTGAAGTGTATCGTCCCGGATAAAAACGATTTTCCCGTTCCGGTATCGCCGGTAATGAGGATCGTCGAGTCAGTCATGGCAAAGCGCTCGAGACTTTTGAGAATCTGCTTCATGGCTAGACTATGGGCGACGACATCTTTAAAGTCGTAAACGGCGTCCTGCTTGCGGCGGTGGTAGGCGATCTCAAAACTCTGATCGCGGAGCTCGATGGCCTTGTCGACGGCGATATTGACGAGGGCCGGGGAAATAGGGTGGATGAGAAAATTGCTTGCCCCCTCGTTCATTGCCTGGACAATGATTTCCGCCTTCTCCTCCTTGCTGGTCATGATGATCGGCATAAACGGATCCCGGTTATGGATCTGGCCGACCAGGGAAATGGACTGGCCGTTGATGGAATCGAAGTCGAGAAATATCAGATCAAACTGGCGTGCCTTAATCTCCGCTTGAAATTGATTCTCATCGGCGATACACGTCAACTCACTTCTGGTCTGCAGGGCGCTGATCAAATTAGTCCTGGTTTTCTCGAACGAGTCGTAAATGAGAATTTTATACATAGGTTTCATTTCAGAACGGTAAATTATATTTCAAAAACGTAACTCCTCATTTCTGTTATAAGGAATATACCGGCAAAATGCAAAAAGAAGTTGACGACCAGCCAAAAATGATTCACCTGCCAACCGACGAATACTGGATGGAGCAGGCCCTGCACCATGCCGGGGAAGCAGGCCGACAGGGCGAGGTGCCGGTGGGGGCGGTGCTGGTCGGAGTTGACGGACTCCTGGCCGGGGCCGGCAACAGCCCGATCCGCCTCTTTGACCCTTCCGCCCATGCCGAAATCCTCGCTCTGAGGGCGGCCGCGCAACGGCTCGGAAATTACCGCTTGCCGGCAACAACCCTCTATGTCACCCTCGAACCCTGTATCATGTGCATGGGGGCGCTGGTCCAGGCCCGGGTTAGCCGCCTGGTGTATGGCGCCACCGATCCGAAAACCGGTGCTGCCGCCTCCGTTTATACGATCGGCAGCGATGGCCGACTCAACCATTCGATAACGATTTGCGGCGGCATCCTCGCCGCCCGGTGCGCCGCCCTGCTCAAAAATTTCTTTAAGGATCGAAGGGCCGACCGTCCCGAAAGAAAGAGCTCTTTTTGAAATAACCGCCACTTTTTTGATTGCCAAAAGACTGATGACGGTATACATAGTAGCTCACATTTTTGAGCATTCGCCACAGGAGAGGTGACCGAGTGGCTTAAGGTGCACGCCTGGAACGCGTGTGTACGCAAGTACCGTGAGTTCGAATCTCACCCTCTCCGCCAACCATATGAGTTCGACTTTGATAGCCGGGCCCTGCGCAACAAAGAATCGCGAAC
>JBBRGP010000275.1:0-3873 GCA_038224105.1 Desulfobulbales bacterium
CCCAGCATCGCCCCGATAAAAAGCGACGGGGCGAAGACCCCACCGGAGTTGCCGGAGCCGAGGGTCAGCGAGGTGGCGAGCGGTTTGAGGAAAACGAGGGCCACCAGGATCCACAGCGGGGTATGGCCCTGGATTGCCGCCTGGATGAAGGGAAAGCCGGAGCCGTACATGTGGGGGATGGCGACATCGGCTCCTCCGCCGTGGGCCGCTGAACCCGGCGGAAAGGTCAAGTTGGGCAGCTGCATATAGGCGAGACCGACCAGGCCGAGGCACAGGCCGCCGACCGCCGGCTTGAACAGCTGGGGGAATTGCCACCGGTCGAAGACGTTCTCGGCGAGGTTGAGCATCCTGAGGAACATGATCCCGACCAGAGCGGCGGTGAGTCCGAGGATCAGATAGAGGGCGATTTCCACGGTACTGTGCATATTGTAGGCCGGCACCTGGAAGGCGAACTTGAAGCCGATCAAGTTGCGGCTGACGACGGAGGCGGCCACCGCGGCGATGACGACATTGCCGAAGGCCCGCATCTGCAGGCCGCACGCCAGCACCTCAATGGCAAAGGCGACCCCGGCGATGGGGGCGTTGAAGGTCGCGGCAATTCCCGCCGCCGCGCCGCAGGCGACGAGGTTGCGGATCCGTTCGTCGGAGAGGCGGAGGATCTGGCCCATGGTCGACCCCAGCGCCGCGCCGATCTGAATGATCGGCCCTTCCCGGCCGGCCGAACCGCCGGTGCCGATGCACAGCGACGAGGCGGCGATCTTGGCGACCGCGACCCGCGCCCTGATCCGTCCGCCGCGGAGGATCAGGGCCTGCATGACCTCCGGAACGCCGTGTCCTTTCGCCTCCTGGGCAAAGAGAATGAGCGGGCCGACGAGCAGGCCGCCGGTGATGGGCACCAGCACGTAAATCCATGTGCCGAGGAAGGGCATCATCCCGGATACCGAGCCGAAGGCAAAGTCCTGGATCGCGAAAATCAGCTTGACAAAGAACACCGAGGCAAGGCCGGTGGCCGCACCGACAATGACCGAGAGAATAAGAAGCAGGAGCCCTTCGGGAGGGACAAAGTGGTCGAGGCACCAGCTGAGGAATGGTCGTTTCTGAGTCATGGGGTGATCCGCCAACGAAAAAGCGCCGCCATTCAGAAAAGGGCATGGCAGTGCAACCTTTCCCGACCGCGGCAATCTCTGAAGAAGTTTTATGGTGATGGAGCAGGGCGAGTGCTTTGGCCCGTTCCATCATGGACTTTCGACCAATACTTCTTTTAGCCCGAAGGCGCAAGAATATTTTGTCGGATATCTGGCCGTTTCGTCGCGGGATTGCCGGTTTTTGACTGGACCCGGCAGGGCTGTTAAAACCGCAGGGCCCGGCGGGCCTCCTGGCGGAGCAGCATATCGAGAATGACCAGGGCGGCCATCCCCTCGACGATGGGTACGGCCCTCGATACGACGCAGGGGTCGTGGCGGCCTTTCGCCGCGAGAATCGCCTCCTGGCCGGCAAAATCGACGGTTCCCTGGGGCAGGGAGATGGTGGCCGGCGGTTTGAAGGCGATGCGCAGGGTAATCGGCTCGCCGTTGCTGATCCCGCCCTGAATGCCGCCGGATCGGTTGCTGAGGGTGCCGAGCCTGCCGTCTTTCTGGACAAAGGGGTCGTTGTGCTGGGAACCGCACAGCCGGGTGCCGGCAAAGCCCGAGCCGATCTCAAAGCCTTTGGTGGCCGGGATGGCGAGCATCACCTGCGCAAGTTTTGCCTCGAGCTTTTCGAAGGTCGGTTCGCCGAGGCCGGCCGGGACATTGCGGATGACGCAGGAAACCACCCCGCCCACCGAGTCGCCGAGTTGCTTCAAGTCGCCGACCAAGGCCTCCATCTCCGCCGCCGCCCAGCGGTCGGGGCAGCGGATGAGCGTCGCATCGACCTCCTGCCGGGTCAGGGTGGTGGCGTCGATGGCCCCCGCCTCGATTTCGCCGACGCTCGTCACCCAGGCGACGATGTCGATATTGCACTGCTCTTTGAGAATCTTGGCGGCGACAGCCCCGGCCGCCACCGTGCCGACGGTCTCCCGGGCGCTCGCCCTGCCGCCGCCGGAGGAGGCCCTGATGCCGTATTTCATCTGGTAGGTGTAATCGGCGTGGGAGGGGCGGGGGATGTCGCGCATATTGCCGTAATCCTTCGGCCGCTGATCCTTGTTGGCGACCTGCAGGGCAATAGGGGTGCCGAGGGTCCGGCCGTTTTCGGTGCCGGACAGGATGATCACCTGGTCGGCCTCCTGCCGGTCGGTCGACAGGGCGCTCTGGCCGGGACGCCGCCGGTCGAGCTGGGCCTGGATATCTTTTTCGGTGAGGGCCAGGCCCGGCGGGCAGCCGTCAATCACCACCCCAACCGCCTTGCAGTGGGATTCGCCAAAGGTCGAGACGCGGAAAAGGGTACCGAAGATACTGGACATGGGTAAAGCTCCTCTTTGTTGATTAGGTAATATTTTCTACTGGCAGCATTATGATCAGGTATCGTCGGCTGTATATGTTGACAAGTAACTCGCTTAATGTATATAAGTAAGTAATGTTAAAATTGTCAACCTGTTTTCTAGGATTTCGCCATGGTAACCATTAGAAAAAGCTCTGTAGATTTAAGGCATTTTATCTTGTCACATGTTCAGGACCACCCGAATGATTTAGTTAATTTTGTTGCCGAACACTCTGGCATGAGTAGACAAAGCGTCAATAAGCATGTTCGTGCCTTAATTGCGCAGGCCGATATAGTTGCAGAAGGGAACACATCCGCGCGGATTTATAAGCTTGGTGCAGGACGTATGGCAAATATTGTTTTTGATATTACGTCAGAACTTGAAGAGCATGTGATTTGGTCACGAAAAATCAAACCGCTTCTCGAAGAATTGCCAGATAACATATTGGAATTATGGGCGTACAGCTTCCAAGAAATTCTTAATAATGCTATCGAGCACTCTGAAGGAACCAAAGTAGAAATTGAGGTACTGCAAAAAGATGGCCACACCGAGATTAGCATTACAGATGATGGCGTAGGTATCTTCAGGAAACTCACAGATGAGTATAAGCTTGACGACGAAAAACATGCTGCTCTTGAGCTGTCAAAAGGGAAACTGACCACAGACCCCAGTAGTCACACAGGGCAAGGTATATTTTTCTCATCTAAAATGGTAGACAGCTTCATTATTCAATCAGGACGGGCATCTTTGTTTCACCTACCGGATCAGGTTTTTGATTTTGCCTTTGAACGTGGCAAGGTTGAGGGACATGGAACGAGTATCATTATGAAACTTGAGAACAACACTTCAAGAACCGTAGATAAAATATTCAATATGTTTGAATTACCTGGGGATGAAGACCACGGATTTGTAAAAACTCTCATCCCGGTAAAGTTGGCACAGTTTGATAAAGAAATGATGGTTTCCAGGTCACAAGCTCGGAGAGTTATGGCACGTGTTACCAGGTTTAAGCATGTTGGACTCGATTTTCAGGGAGTTGATAAGATTGGCCAGCCGTTTGCAGATGAAATATTTCGTGTATTTAGCTTGGAACATCCAGAAATAACAATATATTCTGTTAACGAAAACGAGCAAATTAAAAGTGCAATTAAGAAAGCAAAGGCAGATGCGGTTGATATGGAAAGATAACGCCAAATTCTTCGGCTTGACTCCTGGAATGAGTGGTTGGTGATTACCATCACAAAAATTATAGGAGCCCGCCCTTTTTTACCTATAATTTCACTCTGACGTGCGCCGTGCCAAGGCGCTGTTTTTCAGCGGGTGCGAATCCCGTCCGGCAACTTTCGTTCCAGCCGGTAGCAACTGGAGCAGGCGTGGAGGTAACGAAGCGTCTGAAGCCTCTGGTGTAGAGGGTT